>NZ_CP037951.1:2800000-3100000 GCF_004358445.1 Parashewanella tropica | reverse complement strand
TCGGGAATGAAACTGGATCAATTTATGTTTGGTTAACCCTGAGTGCATCATACATTGCCAATCGTGATAGGCGTAAACTCGCGTGAAGAAGTTTTCTCGCAAGTTTGGATCGTGTAATCGGCCTTCTTCTTCAACGGGTAAATGTGGGTATATTTCCATTAAAGCTCTGGCATAAACTCCAATGCCGGTCTTAGTGGCATGATTGGTTCCCATTTTGTATTCCAGTACTCGTTCCATTCCACAGGTAGGAGATTTAGAGCAAAAGATATAACCGCCAAGTTTATCCAGTTGCGCGACTTTATCATGGCTGAACTCGTTGAGTTGCTGGGTCACATCTAAGCTGCCATCGGCACTTTGCACTAAAATGGCTTCACCTTCTTTGATGAGCCGAATGGATTTTCTTGGAGCGCCAAGACCAATGGCCATTTCGGGACACACTGGAATGAATCGAAAAAACTGACTGAGTTCTTTTTTACAATAAGCCGAATTTTTATGACCACCATCAAATCGGACTTTTTCACCCAATAAACATGAGCTGATGCCCACTTGAATTTTCTCTTCGTTAAACTGCATTGCATGTCCCAAGCATGAATTACTTTGTATCAGTATCGGAGCGGCTGCCGACTTTTTCCAATCTCCATACTAATACGATTGCGCTGAGCATACAGATCACGGCTAATAGTAATTGATGTGACTCTCCAGTGGAGTGTTGATAGGCAAAAGGGGACAAATTTTCTTGAACCAGTGGAACTTGTTCTCCTTTAGAGTTTACTCGCCAACTTAAGGTGACTTTCCAAGGCCAGATTTTGCCGAGCGTTCCTAGCATTAATCCGGTTAAGAAAGCGAGAGTGGCATCATGCCAACGAGATAACAGCATAGATATAAATCGACTGAAGCTTAAAAGCCCACACAAGGCTCCAGCTGCAAATACTGCAAGCGTAGTGACATCGAAACTTTTTGCGGCACCTAAAACGGTTGAATATAAGCCGAGTAATAACAACAAGAAGCTACCTGATATGCCCGGTAAGATCATAGCGCAAATGGCGATAGCACCGCCGATAAAGATAGTAAATAAGTTGATTTCCAAACCAATATGGGTGAGATGATTTAATCCCCAAGCGAGAAATATACCCATTACAAAGCAAGCCAATCGTTGAATCGTCAAGCCGTTAATTTGTTTAAGCACATGCACAACCGAAATTAATATCAGTCCAAAAAAGAATGACCAGATGGGGATTGGATGAGTAACGAGCAGCCAAGAGATGAGTTTAGCTAGGGTAAAAATGCTGGTCAAAATACCTGCAAATAAAGTAACTAAAAAGCCCCCATTGATATGATCGAATGTAGCCTTTAAGCCTTCACGTTTAACCATGCCAAATAATGATGGCTTGATTTTATTAATGCTACCTAGCAAGGTATCAAGAATACCCGTAATAAAGGCTATAGTGCCACCAGAGACTCCGGGTACTACGTCCGCGGCGCCCATTGCCACTCCCTTGAAATAAGTCTTGAGTAAGTTCAACTTCTTTTCCGTTTATAAATGATCAATATAGGCATTATACCTAGGGCCTTTTGAACTTTCAGGCTTAAATTTTGTGCTATTTGAGTGTTTTTTATTCAAGGCGTGAGCGGTGAAGCTTAGCCAGCTAAGTAAACTGGTCACAACACAGAACAGGGAGTGCTCAAAAGCATCGAAGACAGCGTAAATTGGTCACTTCTGCTGCGTTATCGTTTGATTATGTGGAGCGGCCACACTTCACAAACTCCGCCTTGCATAAGACAACCAATTTATCGCTGCAAAAATAAGCAAGAAAGATCAAAAAGCCCTATAGCTATTGCGCTGTCTTACGTTGTGTTTTAGTTTAAATAATAGGCTCATCCGACCACTGAATATGGAAGTTATGGAAAATCAAATTAGAAGCAGTGATAACAAAGTACTTCGTCTTTATAAAAAGTGTTGTCAGTATCCCTTTGGCAAATGGCTTTTTTCGAAAATTTTTTGTCATAAAGCCCCTTACTTCGCGACCGCAAACCCTAAGATTAAGACACTCAGACATAATTATTGTGAGTGCGTAATCAAAAAACGTCGAAGTGTTGAGAACCACATTAAAACGGTTCATGTGATTGCGATTTGTAATGGCTTAGAAATGTCGATGGGGGCAGTGGCAGAAGCTTCAATCCCAAAGCACCTTAGATGGATACCAAAAGGAATGACGGTTGACTACACTGCAAAGGCAGGAAGCGATATTCGCTGTGTGGCGGAGGTGAAGCAAGAATGGAAAGCAGGTGACTTAGATGTCATTGTTACAGCTTACGATACTAATGACGTAGCCGTTGTAAAAGGAATAATACATTTGTGGATTTCTGAAAAACCTAAAAAGCACTCTGGTTAGACCAGTGTGCTTTCCAAAGTCATGGTATAAAACCCGCTTAACAAACAGATAACAATGTCTAAGGAAAGAAATGGAACACTTTATTGGTTGTTTGAAAAAGTATGCTGACTTTACGGGAAGAGCGCGCAGACAAGAATTTTGGATGTTTGTTCTTGTTTACGTCATTTTATCTATTGTGGTGTCTGTCGTTGATATGTTGCTAGGAACATGGGTTTTAGGAACCATTTTCTCTTTAGCTTTATTGATCCCTTCACTTGCAGTTACTGCTCGTCGATTACATGACACAGGCCGCACAGGCTGGTGGCAGCTACTGATGTTTATACCTCTTATAGGTTGGATTATCCTTATTATTTTTGAAGTTCAAGATAGTCATGATGATAACCAATACGGTCCAAATCCAAAGGCTTAATTAAATTGGATTTATGACCACAAAGGTCGTTAGATTGATGAATAAAATAAACCCCAGTGAATCTATCACTGGGGTTTATTTTTAATATCGACGTTTCTGATTTAGGTCAATTAACGAACTTGGTCTCTATTAACAGATAACCGAATCTGTTCATCGGTTTTATTGCCTGTACTGAGCTGCCTTCCATCAGGAAAACTTCCTTCGGCAAGGAATTCACCAGAACGATAAAAGCCATTTATCTTGGTAAAAATCATTCTACGATACAGTGAAGGCACAACTCTCGATACAGAGTAGGGAATCCCTATTTCAATCGCCTCTTGGTTGTAATACTTGGAACTACTCCAATATCCAGTTCCAATTTTCTTTGCTGGAAGTTCGTTGTTTGAATCTCCCGTTGAAAATATCTGTAATTCATTATTTTTGAAGCTAAATGTGAACTCTTCACCTGCTGAAATTTCAAAAAAGTTTATTGTAGTCTTCGGTCCAGAAACTTCTGCGACAGCCTCTGCTGCAAGTTCTGCTTCATTAATATCTTCTGGTGGCTGATATTCAAGTAGTGCGACAATTTTTTTGTCTCCATCAGCATGAATAACCAGCATGTCAGGCATGTAATTGTAGTGGCCGCTGTTAGCATCGAAATTACCATCAGTAGCTACAAAGCTTGGTGAAGTTAATTTGTTTTCAAGTTTCGCTGAAGTCTTTTGCGTTGAGGTGTTTGATCTATTTGAAGGTTGATAAACTTGCACGTAGTTGCAAATATCTTCAGGGTTACCGCCATTTCTACAGCTTGTATCGTTAGCCAGTACCATAGTATCTAAGGGTATGAACGCCCTTGTTGTAAAGGCAATCATCTCGTCATTGTTTGGGAATAAACGAGGATAGTTTTGAGTTGGCACTAAGGCGGATTCCCAAGATGCTAAGTTTGGAAATAAATGCATAAGGCTTGAGATTTGCCTGTTTTTAACAGGAAATTGTTTACCTAACAGTAATTTTTTAAACCCTGATTGAGAGGCATTGGTGAATAATAATGCATTGTTTTTATCAACATCCTGTAGATAGCGTAAAAATGGTGAATCATTCTCATCAGATGGCCTAATTCCACTCTGGAAAAAATAGTCATTGGCCGAACCAACACCATTATTTGAGTAAATAATGGGTCTATTTGAGTCGTTATAAAGTGGGCGCTCGAAAGTATCCAGATTACTATTTATCGAGAACTCCATGGTGATAACATCACCAGAAATCACTTGTTCCAAGTGTGACACTAACCCTGATTTACTTGGTTGGTATGTCGTAAGTTTAACTTGGCTTCCATCTTGCGAAGACTGAAATTGCTGCTTCATATTAACAAAGGTAGCTTTTCTCATTGCTTGTAAAATGAGGCTTTCTTCGTGCTGATTTCTTGATTGAGCTGTATTGCTACTAGAGCCTGTACCACTCGAACTTTGTGGTTGATTTTGTGCTATTGGTGTTTCGATTTGAGCAAGATTTTCATGAGTGAGAATATGTTGAATCGCAACAAGACGCTTTTCTGAATGAGACATTTTATCTGCGTTTTCATTTTGCTCTATTTGTTCATGCTCCTTAAGAAGTGCTGCAAGTGTTCGCTGAGTCACATCTCTTAAGTGATCAGCTTCTCTTTTGGCAAGTGGCGATCTCGCCGTACGGCTCATTTCTATGTGATCTGAGCATAAATCAGCATCTGATAAAACTTTTGCTTTTATTTTCTCTTCCGCTTCTTCACGAGAGTCACCGAAAGCCATGTAGTGTGGAAGCAATGTCGTTAAGAGGCTAATGTTGTAACACTTTTGTGGTGTAATCAATTTAACTGGCTTTTCAACAGGCTTATTGGCATTTTGAATAATGGCGTTGGTGGTTATGTCTGCTAATAAAGGGCAATGTTGATTATTATCATTATATAAATGCCTTGGGTTAAAGCTCCCAGCTTCATCAGTGGTGGTTAATGGCTCATCACTGTCACAATTCAAGTTGCCGTTGCAATCGGTACATACATTTGCATTTTGTATATAACCTTCATCAAACATTACTTTTGCTTGATTCGGAATTGAGTGGCCGGAGTTTTTATCATTACAAGCAGAAACAAGGAGTAAACAAACAATTGAGGTAACTACATAAATCGACTTCATTTTGAGTAATCCATTACATCTAAAAACAGCAGTACAATTAAGGCTAGCAGATTACTTTTCAAAGACAATTGATAAAAATAGAATTAATTTTGATGAGCGTTAAGCATAAAAAAGGCTGGTACGAGACCAGCCAAAAGGGTAATGATTCTTTATCTAAAAAAGTTTCTAAACTTCTTCTACTTCCTTAGTTTGATGTGAATCCGCTAAGTATGAATAAATCACTGGCAATACAAATAAAGTGAAGAAAGTACCAATCAACATACCCGCGACCAATATCAAACCAATACTGTTACGCGCTGCGGCACCTGCGCCACTTACCAATACCAGTGGGAAGTGACCCAATACGGTTGCGGCCGTGGTCATCAAAATTGGACGTAAACGTACGCTGGCTGCTTCGATCACGGCTTGTGTTTTATCTTTACCTTCAAGCTGTAAATGCTTAGCAAACTCCACAATCAAAATACCGTTTTTCGCAACCAGACCAACTAGGGTGATCAAACCAATTTGCGAATAAATATTGATGGTGGTGAAGTTGCTGAATGACAAGAGTAACGCACCTGATAACGCTAGCGGTACTGAACCAAGCAAGACAACCAGTGGATCACGGAAGCTGTTAAACTGAATCGCCAAAACAAAGAATACGAACACAAGAGCAACACCTAGTACGCTTACTAAGGTATTCCCTTCTTTACGCAACTGACGAGATTCACCCATGTAGTCGATGCTATAACCCATTGGCAGAATTTTCGCTGCGGCTTGTTCAAGTGACGTTAGCGCTTGGTCTTTTGTCACACCAGGAACAATACCACCGTAAACTCTGAATGAGTTGCGTTGACCAAACTTAGACAGCGCACGAGGTGCAGCTTGAGTGGTCACAGTGGCAATGCTCGATAGTGAGAACTGCTTGCCATTAGGCGCGGTTAATTGCAGCTGCATAATGGCTTGTTGATCCTTACGGAACTCATCGGGTACCTGTGCAATCACTTTATAAGCTTTACCATCAAGGTTAAAGCGATTGACGTAGTTATCCGATAGCAAGAATGAAAGCTGCTGGTTAACATCGCTGATGGTCATGCCTAAGTCAGCAATTTTTGACTTGTTAAATTCAAATTTGATTTGTGGTAAGTCAACTTTCAAGTCCGTATCAGCAAACATAAAGTAGCCAGATTGAAATGCTGAATACACTATCTGCTGAGCAATACCTGACATGTTCGCTTGTGGATCAGATGAAGTCACAATTAACTCAACATCAAACTGACCAGAAGTTGGCAGTGACGATGGTAAGTTAGGCAGGGCGTTAACCTCTGGGAACTGACTTAATACACCGTATACTTGACCACGTAGTTCTTGAATACTCTGCTCACGTTCACTAACAGGATCAAACAGTAATCCACCAAAGCCAGTCGTTTGCATGGCAACGTGCCACATATCGTTAGTATTTGGCAGTTGTAGGTTCGCCTTTACAATTTCACCAATCTGTTGGCTAGTAAAGTCAACCGTTGACTCTGGTGGTGCAATCACATACATCTGAACTTGAGACTGATCTTCAACAGGAGCAAGTTCAGACTTTGAAAACATAAACAGTGGCACGATAAGCAAAGTGAAGAAAACGGCGATAGCGATCACTTGTGGACGGTAATTAAACACACGACCAAGGAATGCAGAGTAAGCGTTTTCTAGTCGCGCAAATTGACCGTTGATTTTTTGAGTCAGTTTGCCTTCTTTGCCACCTTCCGGTGAAACATACGCACTCATGATTGGCGATAATGTAAGAGCCACCACACCAGACATCAACACGGCTGTAGCTAGAGTAAATACAAACTCTTTAAACAGCACGCCCGTTAAGCCAGATAGGAAACCAATTGGCGCATAAACGGCTGCTAGTGTTACTGTCATACCAATGATTGGGGTGAACAGCTGACGTGAACTCAGTAGTGCGGCTCTAGGACCACTCATGCCATTACGCATGTGTCTTGCTACGTTTTCAACCACAACAATAGCGTCATCAACAACCAAACCTACCGATAGTACAATGGCTAAAAGGGTTAATAGGTTTAGTGAGAACCCCATTAAGGTCATCGCTGCAACCGCACCAAGAATTGATATAGGAATCGTGATCAAAGGCACTAATGCGGTGCGGAATGAGCCCATCATCAGTAAGATCACAATACCAACAAGCAGTACGGTTTCAATCAAAGTAGAAAATACTTCCTTAATCGAGTCGCGCATGTATTCAGTGGCATCGTAAGCAATCTTGATTTGCAGATCTTTTGGTAAACGCTTGTTTATTTGGGCAATCTTTTTATAAAGCGCATCACCAATCGCAATTTCGTTTGCACCAGGCTGAGCAAACACTGAAATGTAAGCTGAGTTTTGCCCACTCAAACCAGAAACTTCGTGACCTTCTTCAGAGCCTAGCTCTACTTTTGCTACATCACTTAACTTGACACTACGTCCATCCATTTCTTTGATCACGATGTTTTCAAAGTGAGAAGCGTCTTCAAGCAAGGTATTAGCCACAATATCAATGCGTTGGTTATGAGTTTTGGTACTACCAAAAGTGGCTGCTACGTTATTGCTCATCAAGGCTTGTTGAATATCATTAGCACTGACATTCATCATCGACATCTTGATTGGGTTTAACCAAATACGCATAGAAGGTGAGCGACTACCGACTAAGCCAACTTTTTGCACGCCGGGAAGCGAATTAAATAGCGGGTTAACTTGTCTAGTCAGGTAGTCACTCAAATCTGCAATACTGAATTCTTTACTATCAGCATAAAGATAGAAAGAAGCAAACGGTCTATCGGCTCGAACCACATCAATACTCGGATCTTGAGTACCACGAGGCAATTCAAATCGAATTTGACTCAAGCGAGTATTAAGCTCAGCTAACGCCTTAGTGCTATCAGCATTAAGTTCAAGTTGAACTTTTACATCACTGGTACCAGCGGTTGAGTTTGAGCTGATGTAGTCCACACCTGTGATGGTTGCAGCAGCTTTTTCAATCGGATCGGTAACGAAACCTTGGATTTCCTCAGCCGAAGCACCAACGTAGACGGTGGTGATATTTAATGAGGTATTCTCAATTTGAGGATACTGGAGTACTGGCAATTTTAGCGCTGATATTGTGCCGATGATCACTAAGGTCAAAGACAGAATAATCGCTAATATTGGCCGTGTCACAAACATATCTGTGAAACGGGCTTTATAAGATGTAGCGGACATTACCAACCCTTATTATTTGCTTGCTCACCAGCTTGTTGAATACTGACAAGCTGATTTGGGTAGAGCTTAAATGCACCAGAAGACACAACTTGTTCACCTACTTTTAAGCCATCAGCTAAGTAACTGAACTCACTGTCATCTTGGAATACCTTTACGTCACGACGCTGTACTCGATAAGTTCCTTCGTTTTCAGGCACGAGTACATAAACGTAACGAGAAGATTGCTGACGTAGCACAGCGTGTTTTGGCAGCTTAATCATCTGTTTGTTTTGACCTTGTTGTAATTTCACTTCAACAAAGGTTCCTGGGCTTAAATTTATACCTTCGCTTTTTTGCAACTCGGCACGATATTTAACACCACGAGTTTGGGCATTTACAACAGGCTCTTTGGCAATAATGTTGGCAAACTCTGTTTCAGGATGGTTTTCGATAACCATCTCAACGCTTTGACCACTTAATCGCTGTGATTGAACTTGCGATAAATCGAAATCAACCCACAGTTTTGGTTGCTTAGTGACAAGGTTGGCAACTTGAGAGTTAGGTGCAAGGTACTCACCTACAGATAGAGTGTGTAAACCTACAACACCATTAAATGGCGCTAGAATGGTTTTCTTATCAATAATCGCTTGTATGCGTGCTACGTCAGCTTCAGAAATCTCAGCATCCGCTTGAGCTTTGTCTAACGCCGTATCAGAAGCCAGTTTTTTTCGGTGTAATTCTTTAGTTCTTGCTAATTCATTGCTCGCTAACTTTGCTTTGGCTTTGGCGGTTTTAATTTGTGCCAATTCTTCACTGATATCTACTTGAAGTAGTTTTTGTCCTTTCTTAACTGTTGAACCACTTTTTAAATTCAAAAAAGTGATTTTTCCAGCAAAGCTATTGGTCAGCATTAATGATTCAGGAGCAACGATTTCAGCGGGTACCGTTACACGTTCTTTATAATTCGAGTAATCGACAGTTACAGCTTTTATCGGTGCAGGGTATTCTGGTTGCTCCTGCGCCATAGCCGTCTTAATTTCTGATGACTTATAGTGATAAAGACCATAACCAATGCTGGCGATGGCAATAAAAGTCAGGCTCCAGTTAAGGAGTGGCTTTTTCTTTGTCATGTGTATCTTCCTACTGTTATCTGTATCCAAGTGTTTCAAGTACTAATTTGGTTTGTTCAATGCCTTCTTGTGTGAGGGGCTCTTTCCATGGATGGGCATTGATATAGTGTGTCATAGCTACAATGCTGTTATCTTTTATTTTGAAAGCCTGCATACATTCTATTCCTGGTAAATGCTGGGAAACCGTATCAATATGATTGTTGACTTGTTTAAACCCAACAGACATTGCCCAGTGACCTACGCTGAGACTATGGACGGATGTCAAATCCTCTCCTAAAAAATCGCCTGAGTTGAAACAGTCAATGTTTTTTTGTCTACACAGCTCAGACATTTTATTTTCAAGTTCTAGAATGCGTGCTTTCCACATTGGAGAGCAACGACGGATCACGGATTCACTTTTAGATATGATTTCCAAATCTAAATCAAAGCTGAATGTTTTTGATTTATTCTCATCAACTAAAACAAATGCTATTAATTTTTGTGGCATGGCGAGTTCAGTACTAAAAATGTCTTTAAACAACTGATACTGGTGCTCATCTTTCTCGCAAGCTAGGGCGATAATTAAATCTTCTTTTGTTTGCACATACTTATAGAGAGAGCCAACAGATAATCCTGCCTCTTTGGCAATAGCGGTCATTTTGAAATCGAGTAAAGAGGAATCTTCAATCACCTTGACGGCAGCCTCTTTAATCATAATTTCCTGTTGCTCAACTGTGTACCTTGGAGCTGGGCACATATTAAAAACCTCATTCGAATGATGTTCGAATGCAATTCTAGGGTTGTTCGTGATTATTTTCAACTGCAAAATAATGTTTTTTTAAGAAAGTGTAGGGGCGTTCTCTGGTTAATATTTTTTAATTCGTTCAGGAAGGTAAGAATTATAAAGGGTATCGAACAAGAAAAGGTGCTGTTAACTCATTGACTTTATTATGATTATTTTTTGCGTTTAAGCAGGTTTAAAATTATGGACTGATTTACCCTGAACAGAATGAGATTAGTGCTAATTATACGCTTGCGACCATCTTTTTACGGTATATCATTCACTCTAGATTTGTCGTTTGAGAAATTTTATGTCTTTAAATCATGGTGTTAATCCAGATATTGTAAGTCAAGTTTCTTCGGTTTATAACTCTATCGGAGAACGTATAATTTCTTGTAATCTTGATTTTCAACGTGAAATTACCGTTGGAGGTAAGCAATATTTATTATCATTTAATGGCTCCGCAGTTCCCTTTTTAGTTGAGCCTAGTCGAGAAAACCAAGGGTGTTGCTCGTTTGGTAAGTTTTTTAGACGTGATGAACACAGAGTATCACAACAAATTTTAAAAGAGTTTTGTGAACTTCATCGTCGAAAGGAGTTGGAATTACAACGTGCTCAATTGGCTGAGGTTAAAGTAGAATCAGGTAGCACCTCTGAAGTGAAAAAAGAAGTACATGTCCCCACTCGAAAAATGTACATGGTAGATGGTGATAAAAAACAACTTTTAGAAATTACTTGTACAGATGCAAGAGTCATTGCAGATAGTGAGGAATGGGAAACAACGTTTAGAGATAGGCAAGTATTTCACTCGGTTAGGTATCAAAAAGCTGATCAAAAAGCCTACTATCTACAATTACAGCGAAGCAATAGTCTCAGAAAGGAAAGGCAAGACACTGATGCATTGAAACCGATGCCTGATATCAGTGCCGTAACCGCGAAGCCAGAACAAGGGGCACAATCTTTTCATCAGGTTCAACCGTTAGCGTCGATGTCTCCTCAGCCTCATAGACAACCAGATAGTGCATCAGAACTCAAAACTCAGATGCAAAGTCAGCAATACTTTCAACGCTTCGCTGCACAAAATAAAGGGGTTCGAGCTAAGAAGGGACAGGTACATTTTCCATTTCAAGCTAGTGATGCTTCAGCGACTAGTCCCCAAGTGTTAGCAGCTTTTGTTTGTCCCCCTAAGCCATCGTCGCCAAGAAAAATGAACCAATTAAATGAGTCAAGGCAAAGTAGGAATAGAGTAAACCCTGATAATCGAGAGAGAGAAATGCAGGCTATACAAAGGCAATATTCAGTGTATCGACCAAGGCCTGCTAAGGAATATTTTGATCGAAATAGGTGGAATACTGCCTCGTTGCCCGTTCAAGTTCAAAAAGCCCTGATAAGAGAACAACTCGATGCATATCGAGCTAAAAGCTACGGTCAACAAAATAAGCAAAGAACGCATACACAATCATACCCTGATGGGGGGAGCCTAGTTTAACATTTGTAGATGTACCCTAGATTGCCATAAGTAGGCTTAGCTTTGCTTTTATTTGTCTTATTTATTCATTTTTTTTCGTGTCTTGTGATTATTTATTTTAAAAATGTAAGTATTTATTGGTTTTTGGCTTGACAGCTTACGGTTTAAAGGTTAAAAAAACGTTAATTAGTTTTGGTATTTATGAATATGAGTCAAATGAAATTAGTCACTTTACTCCTTAGCAACCTCTTACTCCTATTTAAAGATAGGCGTGGGATGCTTGGTTAATTTCAAATTAATACCAGAAAACCCGCCTACAAAGTGCGGGTTTTTTTATGCATGAATATACTCGTGATACCTGAATAAACCCTGAGAGTTGCATCTTCAAGTAGCACGAGTATAGGTACTCAACTCACTTGACCACTGGAGGAACCATGAGCAATCAAGTGATCGTTTTTGACACCACATTAAGGGATGGCGAGCAAGCTTTAGCGTCAAGTTTATCAGTGCATGAAAAACTGCAAATTGCACTGGCGATTGAGCAGCTGGGTGTGGATGTGATGGAAGTGGGTTTTCCAGTTTCATCTCCCGGTGATTTTGAGTCGGTTCAAACCATTGCACGAACAGTAAAAAATTCAAGAGTGTGTGCATTAGCCAGAGCGGTTGAGGCAGATATTCAAGCTTGTGCTGACTCATTAAAAGTGGCTGAACAGTTTCGAATTCACACTTTCATTTCTACCTCAGATATTCATGTGTCACAAAAATTAAGACGCGAATTTTCGGATGTAGAACAAATGGCGATTAATGCAGTGAAGTTTGCTCGTAAATTCACTGATGATGTTGAGTTTTCATGTGAAGATGCGGGGAGAACACACATAGATAACCTATGCCGAATGGTGGAAAGCGCCATTAAAGCAGGTGCTACTACGGTGAATATACCTGATACCGTTGGTTACACTTTGCCAAACGAGTTAGGTGGCATCATAGATCAGCTATTCAATCGAGTGCCTAATATCGATCAAGCAATAATTTCTGTTCATTGCCATAACGACTTAGGTATGGCGGTCGCAAACTCTATGTCTGCAATTCAATCCGGTGCTAGGCAAGTTGAATGTACCATTAATGGCATAGGTGAGCGTGCCGGAAACTGTTCATTAGAAGAAATTGCCATGATCTTACAAACCCGTCAAAAAATGCTGGGTTTGCATACCAATATCAATCACAGAGAAATCGCTAAAACATCAAAGCTTGTTAGTGAGTTATGCAATATGCCTGTACAGCCGAACAAAGCTATTGTCGGAAGTAATGCATTTAGTCACTCATCGGGTATTCACCAAGATGGCATGTTAAAAGCCAGTAATACCTACGAAATCATGACACCAGAGAGTGTTGGAATTTGTAAGACTAAATTGAACTTAACCTCGAGAAGTGGCCGTCATGTTATCAAACACAGAATGGAGAGCCTAGGCTATACCGACACTGACTTTGACTTAGATAAGCTTTACGAAGATTTCTTGGCTCTAGCAGATAAGAAAGGGCAAGTATTTGATGATGATTTAGAAGCCTTAATATTTAACATTAATCAACAATCCGATTCAGCTTTTTACAAAGTAAATACACTTAATGTGCAGTGTGGTACAGGTCGTTTTGCCACGGCAAGTATTGATATTGCAATAGGCAATGAAAGCCAGATCAGTTCTGCTACAGGTAACGGGCCTGTAGATGCATTAATCAAGGCGGTTAAAGATGCTGTTGGCATTGAATTCAAAGTTGAAGACTACAAAATCTCGAACAAAGGTTCTGGTGGCGATGGCTTAGGAAAAGCGGCGCTTGAAATCGTATGGGGTGACCGTCGCTTTCATGGTTATGGCATAGAAACAGATGTCGTTAAAGCATCTGCTCTTGCCCTTGTTGATGCCTTAAACAGCATTCACCTAGCGCGAACTGTGACTCAATTAAAAATAAACCAGCAGCAACTAAATAAGGATTTGGCATGTTACGTGTAGCGGTATTGGCAGGCGATGGTATTGGCCCAGAAGTGATGGAACAAGCGATAAAGGTACTAGATACCGTATCGCAGCAATACGATTTTAAAATTGATTATCATCACCATGATGTAGGTGGTTGTGCCATTGATAATCATGGTGTTGCATTACCAGAATCAACCTTACAAGGCTGCGAACAAGCTGATGCTATTTTGTTTGGTTCAGTTGGTGGTGATAAATGGTCAAATTTGCCACCGGCTGAACAACCAGAACGTGCTTCGTTACTTGGGTTAAGAGGTCACTTTGGGCTGTTTTGTAATATGCGTCCAGCTCAATTACAGCTGTCTTTATCACAGTTATCACCACTTCGTTCAGATATATCTTCATCAGGTTTTGATATTTTGGTGATGCGAGAGCTGACAGGCGGTATTTACTTTGGTGAACCTAAAGGACGTCGTGAGCAAGGTACAGCCGAAGAAACGGCATTTGATACCATGATTTACTCTCGCGCTGAAATCGAACGTATTACTCGTTTGGCATTTGAGGCCGCACAGAAGCGAAATCATAAAGTCACCTCAGTGGATAAAGCCAACGTACTCGCTTCATCGCAATTATGGCGTGAAGTCGTTATTGAGATTGCGAAAGACTATCCCGATGTAGAGTTGGAACACATGTATATCGACAATGCCGCTATGCAACTTGTTCGAGCTCCAAACCAATTCGATGTGATTCTATGCTCCAACTTATTTGGTGACATTTTGTCTGACATTTGCGCCATGATCACAGGTTCAATGGGACTTTTACCGTCAGCGAGCCTGAATGAGTCAGGGTTTGGCATGTATGAACCCGCTGGTGGTTCAGCCCCTGATATTGCCGGAAAAGGCATTGCTAACCCGATTGCACAAATTTTATCAGCATCATTAATGCTACGCTTTAGCCTTAATCAGCCACAGGCCGCAGATGCGATAGAGCAAGCGGTAGCAGCGGTTTTAGAGCAAGGTTTTTTTACACGTGACTTAGTGTCTGATTCAAGTCTGCATCAAGCCTTATCGACTGCTGAAATGGGTGAAAAAATTTGCCAGCATATTAATCAGTATGCACCATCAAAAAGAGGAGGGTTGTGATATGGCTTCGACACTTTATGATAAGTTATGGCAAAGGAACTTGGTGGATCACCAAGAGGGCGAAACACCACTTATTTATGTGAATAGACATTTGATCCACGAAGTCACTTCGCCACAAGCCTTTGCTGGGCTTAGATTTCATGGTCGTACATTACGCCACCCTGAGCGTACGTTTGCCACTATGGATCACAATATTTCCACGCGTTCCATAGCCATTGATGCCGCAGGTAAGAGTGCGGCTAATCAGCTGGCAACCCTTGAACAAAACTGTGCCGAATTTGGGGTAACCTTATTTGGTATGGGGCATAAAAACCAAGGGATTGTGCATGTAATGGGGCCCGAACTTGGGTTAACCTTACCGGGAACTGTCATCGTCTGTGGTGACTCCCATACTGCTACCCATGGTGCATTTGGCGCATTAGCTTTCGGTATTGGTACTTCTGAAGTTGAGCATGTGTTTGCCACCCAAACACTAAGGCAAAACAAGGCCAAATCGATGAAAATTCAGATCAATGGCAAGGTTAATGATGGGATAAGTGCTAAAGATATTATTTTAGCCATTATTGGTAAAACGGGATGTGCAGGCGCTGCTGGACATGTGGTGGAATATTGCGGTGAAGCAATAGAAGCCTTGAGCATGGAGCAGCGCATGACCATTTGCAATATGAGCATCGAATTTGGCGCTAAAGCAGGATTAGTTGCGCCAGATGAAATGACATTCTCTTACCTTGAAGGTCGAGAGTACAGCCCTGAAGGTGAACAGTGGCGGCAAGCCGTTGAGGATTGGAAGACGTTAAAAAGCGATATCGATGCAGAATTCGATAAAGTGCTTATTATGGACGCCGCAGAGATTAAGCATCAAGTTACTTGGGGAACGTCACCTGATCAAGTTATCGCAATTGATGGTTATGTGCCACATCCAGATGATTTTGACGATGCGGTGGAAAAAGAATCTTGCGCCAAAGCATTACAATATATGGGCTTAACCTCAGGTACTAAAATATCTGACATCAAGATCTCTCATGTCTTTATTGGATCATGCACTAATTCCCGCATTGAAGACATGCGGGTTGCTGCTAATGCAATCAAAGGTCAGCAGGTTTCAGATAGTGTCACTGCTATTGTGGTCCCCGGCTCTTATCGAGTAAAAGAGCAAGCTGAAAAAGAGGGTTTAGATAAAATCTTTATTCAAGCCGGATTTGAATGGCGACTTCCTGGTTGTTCTATGTGCTTAGCGATGAACGATGATGTATTAGGAGAAGGTGAACGTTGTGCTTCAACCAGTAACCGTAACTTTGAAGGTCGACAGGGAAGAGGAAGTCGAACTCATCTTGTAAGCCCTGAACTTGCGGCTGTAGCGGCTATTGCTGGGCGATTTGTAGAACCTTCGACCATAACTAATGGGAACTGATAATGGAAAAGTTTATTACTCATACTGGTAAGTTACTACCTTTGGATCAGGCCAATGTTGATACCGACCAAATCATTCCTAAGCAGTTTTTACAGAAAACAGAAAGGGTGGGGTTTGCACAGCATTTATTTCACGACTGGCGCTTTTTAGATGATCACGGAAATATTCCTAATCCAGAATTTGTGCTAAATCAACCTGAATATAAAAGTGCGAGCGTGCTATTGGTGAGAGAAAATTTTGGCTGTGGTTCGAGCCGAGAACACGCTCCTTGGTCACTGCAAGAATATGGTTTTAAAGTGATCATAGCCCCTAGTTTTGCAGATATTTTTTATGGCAATTGCATCAATATTGGCGTGTTACCGATTATTTTGAGTGATAATCAAATATCCGAATTGTTTTTACTCGCTGAAAAGAATGTATTGACGGTAGCTGTTAATTTGGAAGATAAAACCTTACAGGTTAATGACAAAGCGTTGAGTTTTGACATTAAAGCTGTACATCAAAAGTCCTTACTTGAAGGTATTGATAGCATTGGAAAGTCTTTGCAGAGACTAGATAATATTGAAGCTTTTGAGCTAAAAATACCGACTTGGTTGTAGCTGGTATCAATGCCCGAATAACAAAACCGGGCATCATTCTTTTCTTATTACTTTTCATTTAATTGGCAGTTTAACGGTCAAATCAGTTAGATGATTAAATAAAAGTAACAAAGGTTTAATTTTTTGTAACTTGTTGTATTTATATGTTTTTTTGTGGTGTTCTATAAATCATGGGGCGATTTGCTTTTGGTCGCTTTGTGATTTGTTTTTTTAGCTGTTATTACTTATATCAAGTTAATTAAGTTAGAAGGTTTGAGTATGGGCGTAGAAACCTCATCACCTAGAATTATTCAATCTGATGCCGTCAAAAATTGGAATTCAACCCCAAAAACATACAGTTTTCAAAATCGTGGAACTCAAGTCATCAGCTTTGTTAGTCCAGAAACAGAATATCAAATTTTAATGTCACCAGAAATGACAGTTGCAGAAGCTGTGAAACAGTTTTTAAAGATTATCGACTACTCTGAATTCCCTCCATTCGATTACAAAGAGGTTGAACTGGTACTTAAATTTGGTGTAAATGCGACTGACTATAATGTAGGTGCTTGGTATATTCCTAACGATTTTATGAGGTTTAAAGTTTACGGCTTAGGTCCAAAATATGATTCACTCCGAGGAGTGCGTTTCGAAATAAATAAAAAGAATGTCTGATGTTCATTCAAGATTAATGAGTGGGGTAAATACTCTGAAGGTTAATTTAACTAGGTTAATAAAGATAAGTACAAAGAGTAGCAAGGTTTCTAGTTTAAATTTGCACCATGTTGTGATTATGTTACATTGCTAATACCCATTGAATAATCATATAAATAAATCATGGATGAAAAAATTGTTGCTTTTAGGCAAAACTACCGAGCGAATATGAGCGCTCATTACCACCCTCATTTTCACTTCTTTTTTGTATTTTCTGTTGGTTTCGTTGTCATTTTATATTCAGTTCTTCAACTGAAACAAATATCAGTATTAGAGTGGCTAACAGTACCCATTACTTTAGTTTGTGTGAATTTTGCTGAGTATGCCGCTCATCGATGGCTTGGGCACAGGCGAACTAAAATAGGAGGATTTTTTTACCAAAGGCATACAGGCGATCATCATCACTTTTTTGATGAAAGCACTATGAACTGGGAAACGCTAAAAGACTGGAGAGTGGTGTTGTTTCCTGCCTATCTTATTATCGCTTTTATTTTGGGTGTAGCCTTGCCTGTAGGCAGTGTTTTGTATTTTTGGTTTTCATCAAACGTTGCATATTTGGTGGTGTGTAGTGCCATCTTCGGATACCTGTTGTATGAAGCTTTACACCTTAGTTTTCATGTCCCTGATGACACTTACCTTAAGAAAATCCCATTTTGGTGGCGATTGAAGCGACTTCATGTCTTACATCATGAGCACAAACTAATGGTAAAAAAGAATTTTAACATTACTTACCCGCTATTTGATTGGCTGTTGAGTACTTTGTATTTTGATAACAAAGGCGATAGGTAATGTTCCCGTTGATGTTCAATATACTCTATTAGACAAATATTTTTCGATTTTTGTTGGTAAACTAAAGTCTCTCTTAAATGTGTTAAAGATCTCTTTATGTTCAACGCCCTAATGAAAATATCATTGTTTCATAACGCTATTGTTGAACTCACCAAGTAACCAACACCTCCCGGTAATAATTTATTGTTTTTTAATTTCAATAATCGCTTTCGAATATTTATTAAAAAATGATCTGCACGCTTCTCTTCTTCGCGAATAAAGGTTTTAACTTTAACCCCTTTATGATCGGTATGGTTAAATAAGTGGCCAATTTCATGAATGATAATATCTCTGACTCCTTTATTCCCTTTTTGTAATAAAGCGCGGTAGCCCAGCCGTCGTTGGTGTTTTGTTAGTGGGCTTGTGTTTATTTCCTTTTCGTTAAAGTTATATATATTGATAGTCATAGAAGGGCTGAATCCGGTTATCCGACCTTCACTTGCAAATGCAATATGTGGAACATTAGCAAAATCAGGGTGATCTTTTGTGTGTAATATGAAGCGTATAAATTTATGACGCTCTCTAAATTCATTGAGTTCTTGGCTATTTGCATCAACATCATCTGATAGTTTTAACAGCTGAGATACTGTATGGGAAATGATATTATCTCGCTTTATGAGTTTCTTTTGTGTGTTTAATGACAGGTCATGCCATTTAATGTCGTTAGGGAGTTGTGCACGTTGTAAAGGGTGCGCAGAAATGTGAGAAGAAAAAATAAATGGCAGCAAAACTACAACCAAATGCCACAGTATACTTGTCGAGTACTTCATACTACTCACCTCGAACTTTATGTTTGAGTTTGTAGCGCGTACCGATATTCTCTAGAGTGTTTCTACGACACTTTTCAAGCTGAACTGTAAAGAGTAGTTCAGTTTTTTATAAAAATAAAGCAAGATAATCAGGATCTTTCTCGCCCTAGCGGGTATCGCTTCTTGTGGTGAAAATGATGATCGCAAACCGGCTAGGATCGGATTTCTTTCCCACCTAAAATCATGGGTGTTTTTTAGCTGGTGATGCATTTCAATTGATTTAAAAGGTGTTTTTTGAACAGTATATAGCGGTAACCCCGTTCACTTTAGCTCTGGCTACAAAAACAACTCATCCTCCAGCGGGTGCTAACCCCATTTTGATTATGCTTTCAGGTCAAAGCTGGGGATTTCTGTTCACTCCAGTATTGATTGGTGCCGTTGTTTTAGTATTTATGGGTAAAGGGTGTCAGAAACTTCAGAATTTATATTTCAAAGAGTAGCAATGATTAAGATACCTTATAAACAGCATGTTATGCCTGAATGATTCTATTCAGGCATGGTTAGCAATCAGTTAAGGTTTATGCCACTCCATAATGGTTTCATCAAATTTGTCTTGGTCAACCACATGAAACCCAAAGCGTTCAAAGAAGGCTTTCATGACATCGTGACCTTCAACGTAGCAAAGCGAGATGGATTGGCAGTTGGGTATTGCCTTTATTTCTTTTAATACCAACTCTACAGCCATGGTTCCATAGCCTTTGCCTTGATGATTCACATCAATCATCAGCTGATCGATGAAAATTTCATTTGGCTTATTATCAGGAAGATTTGGGTAATACTGGATAAAACCAACGGGTTCATTTTCAAGGTAAACTCCCCGATTTACATAATCTTCATGAAATTTAGATGCAGCAATAGACTCCGCATTGAGCGCGACAAAATTTTCTTGTTCTTTGGTGATTTCCAACTCGATTATATCGACCCAATTGTCTTTGGTGACATCTCTTAAATTGATCTTCATTGATAACGTCCTTTTATATTTTCAATAAAGATATGAGTTCAAGTATCTGATTTTCAAGATATGACGAAGTAGTTGGTACGAACTTAAGCTCTGATAGGTAAGGAAATCCAAACCTATAATACCTTGGCACACCCTTTGCTTTAACACTCACATAATTCCATCTCGTCAAAAAAAAGTCATGGGAGACGAACATGCAAATTGGTGCTAGCTCTTTGTATACAGAGATGCAAACTATGAAAGGAGAAATCACTCCTTCAATTTCACCGCAAACTCACGGTATGCGTGAAGTTAACAATGTAAATTCATCAAATTTTGGTGAAGTGCTTTCCAATGCCATTGGCACTGTGAATCAATTGCAAGCTAACTCTGCTGATTTATCTACTCGTTTAGAAATGGGAGATACCTCGGTAACTCTGTCGGATACGGTTATCGCGCGTGAAAAGGCGAGTGTGGCATTTGAGGCCACGGTGCAAGTGAGAAATAAGCTGGTTGACGCTTATAAGCAAATCATGAACATGCCTGTTTAATGGCGTAGAAAATTGTCATCGCTTAATAAAGATAAATAGCAGTAAAGCAGGTAAGTATTTTGAGCACAGAACTCACCGTTGGTAACCAATCATCAGAAGTCAGCACAACCAATGCTGGAGCAGACCAAGAGCATAAGTCAGGCATGCTAGATGGTATTGGAAATTCGAACACCCTTCGTCAAATCACCATGATTTTGGGGCTGGCAGTGTGTTTGGCATTAGCGGTTTTTGTGTTATTGCTGGCCTCAGAAGATGAATATCGTCCGCTTGGAAAAATGGAAACCCAAGAACTGATCCAAGTGTTAGATGTACTCGATAAAAATAAAATCGAATATCAACTCGATGTTGATGTTGTACGAGTCCCAGAAGCTAAATACCAAGAAGTTAAATTGCTACTGAGCCGCTCAGGTATTGAAAGCAGCACCAAGAATGACGACTTTCTCAACAAAGATAGCGGGTTCGGCGTTAGCCAACGCATGGAGCAAGCCAGACTGAAACACAGTCAAGAACAAAATCTTGCTCGTGCAATCGAAGAGTTAAAAAGTGTGACTCGTGCCAAAGTGATTTTAGCTTTGCCGAAAGAAAACGTATTTGCGCGTCGTAAATCTCAGCCAAGTGCAACAGTGGTTATCACAACTCGTCGAAGTGGTCTTGGTCAAGAAGAAATTGATTCAATTGTTGATATCGTAGCATCAGCGGTACAAAACCTAGACCCAAGCCGAGTAACAGTGACTGATTCAGCTGGTCGCTTGCTCAATTCGGGTAGTCAAGACGGCGTATCAGCCAGAGCGCGTCGTGAACTTGAAATTGTTCAGTCTAAAGAAGATGAATACCGCAACAAAATTCAATCTATTTTGATCCCAATTCTTGGCCCTGAAAACTTTACCTCACAAGTGGATGTGGGGATGGACTTTACGGCTAAAGAGCAAACCGCCAAGCGCTACAATCCTGCTCAAACAGCAGTTCGCAGTGAGCAAACCCTAGAAACAAATTCTGGTGCTGGCTTTGTTGGTGGTATTCCGGGAGCTTTGTCGAATCAGCCACCGTTAAAATCTGAAATTCCTGAGCAGGTGAGCGAGTTAACTCAAGAAGGTTCAGCAGAGCGTAATGGTAGCTCCCACCGCGAAGCGACACGTAACTTTGAAGTCGATACCACTATTAGCCACACACGTCAGCAAATTGGCATTATTCAACGTATTAGTGTTTCAGTTGCCGTTAACTACAAAAGAGGTGCTGCTGGCGAAGATGGACAAATCAACCGTGAGCCTCGCACCGAAGCTGAACTTGCTAATATTCGTCGCTTGCTAGAAGGAGCGGTTGGTTTTAACTCCGCTCGTGGTGATATGTTAGAAGTGGTAACCGTACCATTCATGCAACATGAATTTGAAGCGGCACCGAAGCCTGAACTTTGGGAGCAACCTTGGTTCATGCGCGTAGTGAAATTTGTATTGGCCGCGATTGTGGTATTGGTATTGATCCTTACAGTTATGCGCCCAATGTTTAAACGTATGGTTCACCCTGAAAGTGATAAGCCACTGGAAAAAATTATACCGGGTAGTGAACTGGCTGAAATCGAAGATCAATATGCACAAGAAACCTTAGGTTTGATTAATAAATCCGAAGGTGAATACAGCTATGCGGATGATGGGTCGATTTTAATCCCCGATCTTCACAAAGATGATGATATGATCAAGGCCATTCGTGCGCTGGTGGCCAATGAACCTGAGTTGTCTACCCAAGTAATTAAGAGTTGGTTACAAGAAGAAGATGCCTGATATTATTGAAAGCCCGTCTAATACTGAAGCGGCATCGTTTGATGTCAGTACATTAACGGGCGTTGAAAAAGCCGCTATTTTATTGCTGAGTTTAAGTGAAGCCGATGCGGCGTCAATTTTGCGCCACCTTGAGCCAAAGCAAGTTCAACAACTGGGTATGGCGATGGCGTCAACTCAAGATTTTGGTCAAGAAAAAGTCATTGGTGTCCACAAACATTTCTTAGATGATATCCAGCAGTTCTCAGCTATTGGTTTTAACAGTGAGGATTTTGTTCGTAAAGCGTTAACGGCCGCCTTGGGTGAAGATAAAGCGGGCAATATCATTGAACAAATCATTATGGGCAGCGGTGCTAAAGGCTTAGATTCCTTGAAGTGGATGGACGCACGTCAAGTGGCGACTATTATTCAAAATGAGCACCCGCAAATCCAAACCATCGTATTGTCTTATCTTGAGCCTGATCAAGCCGCAGAAATTTTTGCACAATTCCCTGAAAATACCCGTGTTGACTTGTTAATGAGAATCGCGAATTTAGAAGAAGTACAGCCAGCGGCATTGCAAGAACTTAACGACATCATGGAAAAACAGTTCGCAGGTCAAGGTGGTGCACAAGCAGCGAAAATGGGTGGCTTGAAAGCCGCTGCGGACATCATGAACTATCTGGATACTGCTATTGAATCACAGTTGATGGAAACCATGCGTGAGTCTGACGAAGAAATGGCGCAGCAAATTCAAGATCTCATGTTTGTGTTCGAAAACTTATTGGATATTGACGACCGTGGTATTCAAGCGTTATTGCGTGAAGTGCCGCAAGAAGTACTGATGAAGGCATTGAAAGGTGCTGATGACTCATTGAAAGACAAGTTACTTGGCAATATGTCGAAACGTGCAGCTGAATTACTGCAAGACGATCTTGATGCCATGGGGCCAATTCGCCTGAGTGAAGTTGAACTTGCTCAAAAAGAAATTTTGGGTGTTGCTCGTCGTTTAAGTGAAAGTGGCGAAATCATGTTAGGCGGTGGAGGCGGTGATGAGTTCCTCTAATTCCGATGCTATTGCCGAAGAATTCGCGCACTGGAAAATCCCTGATGTAACAGAGGTCGAGTCTGAAAAGCAAAACCTATTCGGACGTACCCAAGCACAATCGTTACCGCAAGCTGAAGAAGAAAGTTTTACTCCACCAACGTTAGCCGAAATCGAAGCTTTGCAACAACAAGCCGAGCAAGAAGCCAGAGAGCAAGGTTTTCAACAAGGCTTTAATCAAGGGCTAGAAAAAGGCAAGCTTGAAGGCTTGGAAAAAGGCCATGAAGAAGGTTTTGCTCAAGGCAAGGAACAAGGGCTTGAGCAAGGTCTAACTGAAGCCAAAGAAATGCTGCAAAGATTAGAGCAGTTAGTACAACAAATTGAGCAGCCTTTGTCTGTGGTTGATTCTCAAATTGAAGCCAGCCTACTAATGCTGAGTACGAATCTTGCTAAAGCCATTGTTGCCACCGAAATCAATACTCATCCTCAGCATATCCACAATGTGTTGCGACAAGGGATTGAATCGTTACCTCTTAAAAATCAGCCAGTGAACATTCGTTTACATCCGCAAGATGTTGAGTTGGTAGAGCAAGCTTATAGCGCCTCGATGCTTGAAAAAAAGCAGTGGCAATTTGAAGCGGACCCTTCTTTATCTGTTGGCGATTGTTTTATCGAAAGTCAAAAATCCTCGGTCGATCTAAAAGTAAAAAACAGAACCGAAGCGGTTTTAATGGCGTTAACTGAGCAACAATTCCAGTTAGAAAAACAACTCCAGCAAGCGTTATTTGAGCAAACTCAAAAAGCCACACACATCTCTCCTCAAGAAGTACCAACTCAAAATGAATCTACAGAGATCCAAGAAGCTCAAGAACCAGCTTGATCAATATTGTCAGCAAGTCACGCCATTTCGTGCCGTAGCTAGCGGTAAATTGGTTCGAGTTGTCGGGTTAACGCTAGAAGCCAGTGGTTGCCGAGCACCCGTAGGCAGCTTATGCTCTATTGAAACCATGGACGGGGAATTGGTCGCCGAAGTTATTGGTTTCGATGATGAACTCCTTTATTTAATGCCGATTGACGAGTTAAGAGGCGTTTTACCCGGTGCCAGAGTTGTGCCTTTAGGTGAAAAGTCTGGTCTTAATGTCGGGATGTCGTTGCTCGGCCGAGTACTTGATGGCAGCGGTCAGCCCATTGATGGTCTTGGTAGTATTCAAAACTCAGAAAGCGTCTCTACCCATTCTATCGCAATGAATCCGCTTTCTCGTCGTCCTATCTCTGAACCACTCGATGTAGGCGTTCGTGCCATTAATGCCATGCTCACCGTCGGCAAAGGGCAGCGTATGGGATTGTTTGCTGGTTCGGGCGTGGGTAAGAGTGTTCTGCTGGGCATGATGACTCGAGGTACGACCGCTGATGTTATTGTGGTGGGACTTGTTGGTGAACGTGGTCGAGAAGTAAAAGAGTTTATTGAAGAGATTTTGGGTGAAGAGGGACGTAAACGTTCTGTGGTCGTTGCAGCTCCTGCGGATACCTCGCCATTAATGCGTTTAAGAGCCTGTGAAACTTCTACTCGCCTTGCTGAGTATTTTCGAGATCTTGGTTATAGCGTTCTGCTATTGATGGATAGCTTAACCCGTTACGCACAAGCTCAGCGTGAAATCGCGTTAGCTGTTGGTGAGCCGCCTGCTACCAAAGGTTATCCCCCGTCAGTATTCGCCAAGCTACCAAGACTTGTTGAACGCGCAGGTAATGGCGGTGGAGAACAAGGCTCGATCACGGCTTTTTATACGGTATTAACCGAAGGTGATGATCAGCAAGATCCGATTGCTGATGCATCACGCGCTATTTTAGATGGTCATATTGTGTTATCTCGTGCGTTAGCCGAATCAGGTCATTATCCTGCGATTGATATTGAAGCCAGCATCAGCCGTGTTGCACCTATGGTTGTGAGTGAAGAACACCTTAACAATATGCGTAAGGTAAAACAGATGTATGCCCATTATCAGCAAAATCGTGATTTGGTATCGATTGGTGCATACAATCAAGGCAGCGATCCGATTTTAGATAATGCCATTCGTTTACAACCAGCTACGAATGCGTTTTTACAACAAGGCATGAAAGACAGTTTGAGTTTTGATGATTGTGCAATGATGCTATCTCAACTTGCGGCTCAGTGTTAACTATCGAAGAAATGAAGCAATAGTGAGAACGCCAACGGAAACATACATCCATGTATTGACGGCCGTTACATCCTGTAACGGACGGTTGTCTTATCACACTATTGCTCCCATTCATCAGAGCCATTGTTCGAAAAATTAAATTAGAATATTTTCATGAGCAAAGACCCATTAAATACGGTATTAAAGTTGGCAAAAGATGCAGAAGAGCAAGCATCATTGCAATATCGAAGTGCCAAATTAGACGAGCAAAAAGCACGTAGCCAACTTGATGCGCTAAATACGTATCGCCTCGATTATATGCGGCAGATGGGGGATAAAGTTGGCAGCAATTTATCTTCTTCTCAATACCAGCAGTTTCATAAATTTGTTGATCAAATTGACCAAGCGATTAAGCAGCAGGTTGAGGCGATTAGGCAAACAGAAGAGCAACTCAAACACCGTCATCAGTTTTGGCTTGAAAAGCAGCAAAAGCGTCAAGCCGTTGAAATGCTCCTTGATAAAAAAGCACAGAAAAAACTCGCAGCACAGGCCAAATCAGAGCAGAAAATGATTGATGAATTTGCTATGCAGCAATTTTATCGAAATCGAAAATAGTGGCATAAAAACTGCCTTGCTTTAGTAAACGTAAATTCGTTGACGTTGCTAAAGAGGAAGTTATAGTGTCGCAAGTTAATCCTTTATCATTTATGTCCCAAGTTTCTACAGATGGAGTGGAAGCGAATGTGGCGCTGTCAAATGATGCCAATGTGGATTCGACTGACTTTGCACAAAGGCTTTCTGAGCTTTCAAATGATGAAAAGGTTGATTCTAGCGGGCAGCCGAATGCTCAAGCAGAAGTCGCTATTGAATCGGAAAAAGATCAAGAGTTAACACAAGAACAGGCCTCATCTCCAGAATCATTACTTGCGCAAATCAGTGATTCTCAAAACTATCAAACGGCAGTAACTCCCGTTACCCAAACTCAAAGCGGAGAAGTGTTGCCACCTAATAAAAGTGACACAAAAGACATTGACGAAGAGAGTGAGTCTGGACCAGAAGTTGAAGGTGAAGGAGATGAATCTGTAGTTGAATTAAAACTACAAGTCTCGCCACAAACCTCAACTAGCACTCCGCAAGAAGCTGATACTGGTGACGTTGAAAATGAATCAATAGCCAAGCTTGAAAAAGTATCGCCTAGTATTGAAACCGCGACCAATGCTAAAAAGGTGGAAGCAGAAATTGCTAAATTGCCTGAATCTGGAAATTCAGAACCGAAACAAACTCGTCAGGTATTAGAGCAATCCAATGCTGTAGTTAAAGAAGCACCAAAAGCCGTTGAAGCAACGACAGCTAAGCCTGTTATTGAGCCGAGTTTAACAAAAGCGCAAGCAAAGCAAATAGATGCAGTACCTCAAATCACTCAAGATGGTAACGCTAAACAAGGGCAAGAAGCGGATAGCGACAGTAAAGTCCATGCGAAATTGGCCGAGATGACAAATTCAGTAAAGCCAAATACTGAAATGCCGACAAAAAAAGTGGATTTAGCAAGAGTCTTTGAAGCGGTGTCTCAATCATCAACTGAACCGACTCCTGTTGCGGAAAGAATCAATCAATCACAAACCCATAATCCTTTTTCATTGCATCAAGCAGTGACTCCCGAAGGAAGGACTGATGTGCCGCAATTGCATGTATCACTTCGTCAAGGTGGTGAGCAAACCGTACAAATGCAGGATATGATCCAGCGTTTCTCGCCAGTAATGAAACAGCAGTTAATGGCGATGGTGAATAAAGGCATTGGTCAGGCCGAAATTCGACTCGATCCCCCAGAACTTGGGCACATGACTGTTCGTATTCAAGTGCAGAATGATCAAACACAAGTACAGTTTCAAGTGGCTAACCCTCAAGCTAGAGATTTACTGGAACAAGCTCAACCAAGGTTGAGAGATATGTTAGCTGAACAAGGGATGAATTTAGCCGATAGCCAAATTTCTTATCACGACGGTGGTCAACATCAAGGTGGAGAGCAAGGCCGAGGGCAAGGATTTTCTGGTTCCGATACTCACTCAGAGCTTGAACAAGAAACAAGTGAACAAATAACGCTCAAAGTCGCAACAAACCCAAGCTCAGTTATAGATTATTACGCTTAAACCGTTACCATAACCCGATTAAGTTTGAGAGTACTAAGAAAGGAATTTTAGCCATGGCAGATGAAGAAACGCTAACGGTTGAAGAACAAAAAAAGAAAAGTCCGTTAATGTTGATCATTATCGTTGCTGTTGTGTTGCTCCTTGGTGGCGCAGGCGCTTTCTTTTTCATGTCGGGTGATGATACCCCTGAGTCTGCAGATAAAGCGACAAACTCGACTTCGACAGAACAAGCGGCGCCAACAAAAAAGCAAGCGGCCAGTTATGTACCATTACCAAGACCGTTTTTGTTTAATCTAACGGGTACTAAAAAGCCTGTATTGGTGCAAATCAAAGTTCAACTTCAAGTGCGTGGTACTGATGTTGAAAGCAATGTAAAAAAGCACATTCCACTGATTGAGTCGGCACTATTATCGACGTTCAGCAGTGCTGATGCTCAAAAACTCAGTACACAGTCAGGAAAAGATGAACTACGCCAGCAGGCTTTGTTGAGCGTACAAAATGCCTTGATGCCGATTATGGGTGAACATGGTGTTGAGAAAGTATTATTTGTAGGTTTTGTGATGCAGTAATGGGTCTTTACTCAGCTGCAGAATGAGGAAATAGGCTAAACAGTGAGTGATTTACTAAGCCAAGACGAAATTGATGCGCTACTTCACGGAGTCGATGAGGTAGAAGAAGAGTTAGTCGATCAAAACAATGACGACGCGCAAACGTATGACTTTTCATCTCAAGATCGCATCGTTCGTGGCCGTATGCCAACGCTTGAAATTGTAAATGAACGCTTTGCTCGTCATCTTAGGATCAGCATGTTCAACATGATGCGTCGAACGGCAGAGGTATCCATCAATGGCGTGCAGATGTTGAAATTTGGCGAGTACGTTCATAGTTTGTTTGTGCCGACCAGCCTTAACATGATCAGGCTTAGCCCACTAAAAGGCACCGCTCTGATCACTATGGAAGCGCGGTTAGTCTTTATTTTGGTGGACAATTTCTTTGGCGGCGATGGTCGTTTTCATGCCAAAATCGAAGGTCGAGAATTTACCCCTACTGAACGTCGTATTATCCAACTGCTGTTAAAAATCATCTTTGAAGATTACAAAGATGCTTGGGCACCAGTAATGGATGTGGAGTTTGAGTATTTAGATTCTGAAGTTAACCCTGCGATGGCGAATATTGTGAGCCCAACCGAAGTCGTTGTGATCAGCTCTTTCCATATCGAAGTCGATGGTGGTGGTGGTGATTTTCATATTGCTATGCCGTATTCCATGATCGAGCCGATCCGAGAATTATTGGATGCCGGTGTACAAAGTGACAAGCAAGATACCGATATGCGTTGGTCACAGGCTCTACGTGAAGAAATCATGGACGTGGACGTTGGTTTTAATGCCAGCCTAGGCGAGCAATCTATGTCACTTCGGGATGTAATGTCGATGCAAGCGGGCGATATTATTCCGTTTGAATTACCTGAACATGTGATGATGAAGGTTGAAGACTTGCCAACATACCGTTGTAAGCTCGGACGCTCAAGAGAAAACCTAGCGCTAAAAGTCACTGAAAAAATTCCTCGTCCTGAAACCGTTAAATCAGAATTACAATTGGTCAAATTGCGCAATAAATCCCGTGATACGACTGAGGCATAAATTTTAAAGGTTAACCAATGAATACAGAAGAAGATTGGGCTGCGGCGATGGCCGAGCAAGCCATTGAAGAAGCTAAAACTGCAAGTTTAGATGAAGTGTTTGATGAGCCTGGCAGCCTTGGTGCTGATAAAGATAATCTCGATGCGATTTTAGATATTCCTGTCACCATTTCGATGGAAGTGGGTCGCAGTTTTATCAGCATTCGTAATTTGCTGCAATTGAACCAAGGATCTGTGGTTGAGTTAGATCGAGTGGCAGGTGAACCATTGGATGTTATGGTGAATGGGACCTTGATTGCTCATGGTGAAGTGGTAGTTGTTAATGACAAATTCGGTATTCGACTAACCGATGTGATCAGCCAAACTGAACGAATTAAGAAACTCAAGTAAGTTTTTGATAAGCTAGCTTAACATTCACTGAATCAAGGACAACTGATGAATAGTTTGCTTGCTACAACAGTCGCAACAACCAGCAGTTCCAACACGGTAGATGCCCCTAGTGCATTAGGCAGTTTTGCCAGCATGATAGGCGGTTTAGTCGTGGTGGTGATGATTATTTTAGTGCTGGCTTACTTGGTCAAACGCTTTAATTTAACCCCTGCATCCAACGGTGTAATGAAAACCCTTGCTGTTACACCGTTAGGGCAGAAAGAGAAGTTGGTCTTGATGGAGATGGATGGCAAGCAGTATTTGTTAGGTGTTACACAACATCAGATAACTTTGCTCGATAAAATAAACGATCCCATTGAAGTAAAAGCAGAGTCTTTTGCCGAGAAGTTGCGTCAGGCAAAGGGCAGGAAAGAAGATGCGTCTAATTAAGTTGTTTGTTTTTGCATTAGCCATGTTAGCGCCAATGGCTTTTGCAAACGATGGGATTTTACCCGCTGTAACTGTTACCACTGGCGCTGATGGTTCCACTCAATATTCGGTCACCATGCAAATATTATTGCTAATGACCGCAATGAGCTTTTTACCTGCTATGGTGATCATGCTCACTTCGTTCACCCGCATTATCGTGGTGCTGTCGATTTTAAGGCAGGCGATTGGTTTGCAGCAGACACCGTCAAATCAAGTCTTGATTGGCATCAGTTTGTTTTTAACTTTCTTTATCATGAGCCCCATTTTCAATAAGGTTTATGATCAAGGGGTTAAACCTTACATGGACGATAAAGTCACTATCGAACAAGCCTATGAAGCGGGCAAAAAGCCATTAATGGCCTTTATGCTGTCACAAACCCGAGTCACTGATTTACAAACTTTTATTGATATTTCGGGTTATAAGAATATTCAAAAGCCTGAAGATGCGCCAATCAGTGTGCTTATTCCAGCCTTCATCACCAGTGAGCTAAAAACCGCCTTTCAAATCGGCTTTATGCTATTTGTGCCTTTCTTAGTTTTAGATTTGGTGGTTGCCAGTATTTTGATGGCTATGGGTATGATGATGCTGTCACCGATGATTGTCTCTCTGCCATTTAAAATTATGCTGTTTGTACTGGTCGATGGATGGAGCTTGGTCATGGGCACTCTAGCTAACAGCTTTGGTGTCACGTAAAGGGAAGTAGGGGGAAATATGTCTCCAGAAGCGTTAGTTGATATCTTTCGTGATGCGTTATCCATCATCATCATCATTGTCTCGGTTATTATTCTACCCGGACTCGGTATTGGTCTATTAGTTGCGGTTTTCCAAGCGGCAACATCCATCAACGAACAAACATTAAGCTTTTTACCTCGCTTACTTATGACCTTATTAGCTTTAATGTTGCTTGGTCATTGGTTGGTGCAAACCATGATGGAATTCTTTATGGAAATGGTGAATCGTATTCCACAAGTGATTGGGTAGACCATCAGTGGAATTTTTAATGAGCACCATAGAAAAGACCATTGCGGGTTATCTATGGCCATTGTTTCGTATTTCCAGCATGTTCATGGTGATGGCGATTTTTGGTGCCAGTACGACACCTGCACGCGTTCGACTCATGCTGGCATTGGCTGTCACTTTTGCTGTCGCGCCTATGTTGCCCGAAATGCCATTAACGCCACTGTTTTCATTTCAAGGTATGTTCATCACTGCGCAGCAAGTTTTGATTGGTATCGCTATGGGGTTTGTTAGTGTGATGATGCTACAAACTTTCGTTCTCACAGGTCAAATCATCGGTATGCAGACCAGCTTAGGTTTTGCATCTATGGTGGATCCAGGTTCTGGTCAACAAGTCCCCGCTGTTGGTAACTTCTTTCTGATTTTATCGACCTTACTGTTTTTGCAGCTTGATGGTCACTTATTGATGATCAAGATGCTGATCGCCAGCTTTGAAACTCTGCCTGTTTCAACTCAAGGCATTCAAATAGGCAATTACAAAGCCATTGCTGACTGGGGCGCTTATATGTTTGGTGCGGCCTTAACCATGTCAATTTCGGCGATTTTAGCTTTGCTGCTTATCAACTTATCGTTCGGTGTGATGACGCGTGCTGCACCGCAATTGAATATTTTCTCTATTGGTTTCCCAATCACCATGCTGAGTGGTTTATTGGTGTTGTGGTTAACCTTAAATCCTATCATGGCGCATTTTTCAGAAGTCTGGAATTCTGCCCAAGTGCTAATGTGTGACATTCTGCAATTACAGTGTCAGGTGTCCGCTGGTAAAGGAGGGCACTGATGGCAGAAGACAGTGGCCAAGAACGGACCGAGGAACCCACCAGTAGGCGCTTGCAACAGGCGCGAGAAAAAGGACAAGTTGCACGCTCAAAAGAATTGGGCACATCAGCGGTATTATTAGCTGCCGCAGTGGCATTAGCCATGGTTGGGCCTAATTTGGCTCAGGCATTAGCCAGCATTATGGCGAACCTATTCACTATAGAAAGAGCCAATATTTACGATACAGACGCCATGTTGCGTGTGTGGGGGATGGTTGGAAAAGAGCTAATGTTTCCAGTTTTAGGTATTGTCGCTTTATTAGCTGTAGTTGCATTTATTGGGAATATTGCGTTAGGTGGATTGTCGTTTTCCACTAAAGCCATTATGCCAAAAGGCAGTAAACTTAACCCAATGAAAGGCTTTAAGCGGATGTTTGGTACTCAAGCTTTGGTTGAATTAACTAAAGGTATTGCTAAATTTTCGGTTGTTGCGATTTCTGCTTTTATGCTACTTAGATTCTTCTTTGATGACATTATGCAGCTGTCGGCTTCACATTTGCCTACCAATGTTTTTGAAGGGCTCAGTCTATTGACGTGGATGTTTATCATCTTGTGTTCTTCTACCTTAATCATTGTTGTGATTGATGTACCGTTCCAGATTTGGAATCACAATAAACAGCTAAAAATGACCAAGCAAGAAGTTAAGGATGAGTATAAGGACACTGAAGGTAAGCCTGAAGTTAAAGGTCGGATTAGACAACAACAGCGCGAAATTGCTCAGCGAAGAATGATGGGGGAAGTGCCCAATGCAGATGTGATTGTGGTAAACCCTGAGCATTATGCGGTGGCATTAAAATACGATGCAGATAAAGCGGTCGCGCCTTATGTGATTGCCAAGGGCGTCGATACAGTCGCCTTCAAAATCCGAGAAATTGCTCGTGAGCATGATGTGGCAATTGTATCAGCACCACCTTTGGCTCGTGCTGTGTATCACACCACTAAAATCGACCAGCAAATTCCAGATGGGTTGTTTACCGCAGTCGCTCAAGTACTGGCTTATGTATTCCAATTAAAACAATACCAAAAAGGTCGAGGTCGTAGGCCAACGCCAATCCCTACAGAGCAGCCGATACCTGATGAACTCAAATATTAAAAACCAAATGCTCTGACTTTATCTAGATAAACTTCCTAGCCTCTGTCTAAACTGAGAAGTAGTGATCGATAATTTTGACTATCGCGTAAAGGATGTACGGAGGCGCTTATGTTTTTCAATTGGATTCTGTTTAACTTAATGTGGCTTGGATGTGTCTTCTACGGCAATATCTTTGCCCCTTTTGTACTGACTTGGGCTGTGGTTTATGTGTGCGTTAACCGTGCACCAATAAAGCAACTCCTCTTTATTGCTTCTGTTACTTTTTTCGGCGCGTTTGTGGATACCATGCTCATGCATGCTGGATTTATACAGTTTCCTAATCAAGGTCAAATCATCCCCTTTTGGCTAGCTATGATGTGGTTAAGTTTTGCATTAACCATCAACGGTTGCCTGTCTCTACTCAAACATACTCCCGCTTTACAATGGTTGTTCGGACTCATTTTTGCGCCTTTAGCTTATTGGGCTGGAATAAACCTTAGTGATGCCAGCTTTGGTCATCCTATGTGGTTAACGATGATAGTGATTGGCATTCTGTGGTCGCTGATGATGTTGTTGTTTTTTGGAGTTAACCAACGATTAAATAAGGCGGAATCCTTTGCGTAATTTTATTATTTGCATTTTATTTTGCACTAGCCTCTTTACTGTTCAAGTTGCACAAGCGTGTAGTATTCGATTTCCTGATATGGAGTCTGACACTAATCAGTTGAAGAAACTTGGTGGCGCATCATTTTCATTTCTATTTTGGGATTTATACAAAAGCACCTTGTACACCAGTAATGCAAACAAGCCCAGAGACGCCAATGAAGTACTGTTTAAAATTCAATATAAGCGCGATATTGATAAGAAGGATTTAGTTGAGCAAACTCAAGTACAATGGGAGCATTTAAAGCTCCCCCCGAAGGAGTATCAATCATATTTACCTGAGTTAGAGAATATCTGGCCGAATGTAAAAAAAGGAGATACTTTAGCATTATTGGTCAGTAATAAAGGCAGCTCTTTTTATCTAAATCAGGCCTGTATCGGTACCATAGCCGACCCTCATTTTGGTAAACGCTTCTTGGATATTTGGCTGTCTCCAAATACTTCTGAACCCAAGCAGCGCAAACGCTTGTTAGGAGCAAGACGATGAAATTCAAATGTTCATGCTGTTTGTTAAATTGCTGTCAATGTTGAGGCTGGGAGCTTATCACAGACATTACCATTTTCTTTGATAAACAAATCAATGAAAAATTTGATCTAAACTCGAGCAAATGACGTAACTCTATTATTCACTGAAATTGGATCAGTCGCTGGTGGTGACTCATTTAGGTTGAATTATGGCAACGGCAACACAGATATTTGCAAACAGTCATGAGTATGCTAAAGCTATACCTATGACATCAAAATTACCCGTACAAGACTTAGAACAATTGCTTCTTAGTGTCGCGCTTAAACGCGATAAAAGTGCATTCTCCCAATTGTTTAAGTTTTTTGCCCCCAAAATAAAGCAGCACGCTCTTAGTAAGCTCGGTTGCCCTGATGCTGCGAATGATGTCGTGCAAGAAGCTATGACCAATGTTTGGCGGAAAGCCCATTTATTCAACCCAAATAAAGGTGCAGTGAATACTTGGATCTTCACCATAATGAGAAACGTCACCTTTGATGCGTTACGTAAAGTTCAAAGTAACCGAGAAGACGTTGTCAGTGACGATATATGGCCACTCGTAGAAGCAAAAACCGAAAAGCAACTAGACGATGATGATCACCTTTCTACGCGATTATTAATGGATTACATTCATCAGCTATCACCTGAGCAGCAAGCGGTAATAAAAGGCGTGTATTTCAGCGGTATCTCTCAAGAGCAATTAGCGATACACCTTGATCTACCTCTTGGCACGGTTAAATCGAGGTTAAGGTTGGCTATGGTGAAGCTTAAATCGTTAGGAGCGAATCTATGATTAACTATCATCCCGATCCTCAATTACTCGCTGCGTTTGCAAGTGGTGAATTAATGACATCTTTTAGCTGTGCTGTGGCAACGCATCTGGAAAAATGTCCTACCTGCCGTTATAGAGCTGATCATTTAACCAACCAGCAAGCTGACGATGTATTTCATCAGGAAGTTGGTGATGAGGATAATAGTGAGTTCGATAATATACTGAGTGCGATATTGGATGATGATGTCATTGATATGCCTCTGTTGCCATCTCTACAACCGTTTCAAATAGGAGGTGAGAATTTCATTTTGCCGAGAGCTTTATCAAACTTAAGTTTTGGTAAAGCCAGTTCGATTGGAAAAATTTCAAGATCTAGAGCCAAGCTTGATGAAGGCACAGTAAGAACCAGTTTGTTACATATTCAAGCTGGTGGAAATGTTCCTCAACACAGTCATAAAGGTTATGAAGTTACACTGGTGTTGTCTGGTGCATTTGAGGATGAAGCTGATCGATATGCAGAAGGAGACTTTATCTTCCTTGAAGGCGAACATAAGCATCAACCAATATCGAGAGATGGCTGTTTATGTATGACGATTGTTAGTGATTCTCTGCACTTCACTCAAGGCATAAACAAGTTACTGAACCCAATAGGTGCTTATATTTATTAAATCCGAATTCACACTGAATTATTAGGTGCAATTCGGAGTCAAGATGGGAGTGATAGTGTGATAAGTCAACCGTCCGTGACAGGATGTCACGGTCGTTAGCACATGGACGTGCGCTTCTGTTGACGTTCATATTATCACTACCTAGCTATGTAAAAATCACTGATTTACTCGTTAAGTTGTCGCGTATTGAGCTGTTGCTAACCCTTCTAACTGTTTGAGTTTTGGGGATCACAAGGAGCTAAAATGTCTGAACAACTGATAAAACTTACAGATCCTACATGGTTTAAGAATGTTGTTGAGCTGTATCAGACACTAACTAAGCAAGATCTTCACAAAATTTATGATGTTTACCATGAAAACGTCGTATTTCGAGATCCGATTCATCGTGTGGTGGGCGTGGAAGACTTACATGAGTATTTTCAGGCTATGTATAAAAACACCACTTCATGTCATTTCGATATCTACGAAACTTTCTACGATAAATGCAATGCCGCTTTGTATTGGAAGATGACCTTTACCAACCCCAAAATTAAGCGTGGAAAACCTATCTTAGTAGAAGGGCATTCTTTGATTCGTGGTCAAGGAGACAAAGTCATTTATCACCGTGACTATTACGATGTTGGCGAAATGGTTTATGAACATGCTCCTGTACTTGGGTTCATGGTTCGTAAACTTAAGGGGTACATAGGGAAATGCAAAAAGTCTTAATTACGGGAGCCTCTTCAGGTATTGGTGAGGCTTTGTATCATCAATATCTTAAATACGACTATCATGTTATTGCTTGCGGTCGTAATGCTCAAAAGTTGAATGATTTAACACAAGGTCATTTAAATTCTAAGACTCTCTGTTTTGATGTAACCGACCATCAACAAGTTATAGAGTCGACAAAAGACTTAGAGCAATTAGATATCTTGATTCTAAACGCTGGCGATTGTAAGTACATTGATGATGCCAAACACTTCGATGCCCACAGTTTTAAACACAATATCGAAACCAACCTGATTTCTGTTGGCTATCTACTAGAGAGCTTATTACCCAAATTAAAAAACGGTGGGCAACTGGTATTGGTCAGCTCAAGTGTCACGATATTGCCTTTTCCTAGGGCAGAGGGTTATGGAACATCTAAAGCTGGCATGGACTATTTAGCGAAAAGCCTAATGCTTGACTTAAGGCATTACAACATTGACGTGAGCCTTGTTCACCCAGGTTTTGTTAAAACACCACTTACAGATAAAAATGACTTTCCCATGCCATTTCTTATAACTGCTACGCAAGCCGCTGAAGCCATTTTTAACGGCGTATCTAAGCGTGAGCGTTACATACATTTCCCTAAGCGATTAACTTTATTATTAAGAATACTTTCACTGCTTCCTATTTCTTGGTGGAGTAAAATGATTTCAAGGACGGCCAAATGAAAGAAAACCTGTCAGTAATAGTTGCGAACGTTATGAATCGTATAAGAGCAGTGTGGACTTTATCCTGAAGTACATTTTTTCCAGTGGCTTTTTACCGTGTATTTCAGAAATGACTACACTTACACAGAGAAAAACACTTTTAGTCGTTAAAGGCATAGAAGATATTGGGCTTCATTATGTAAGAACTTTAGCTCACTGGAGAGAGCGATTTTTGCAGCAATGGTATCAACTGAAACATCATGGGTACGATGACAAATTCAGGCGATGATGGCTTTACTATTTCGGCTATTGTGAAGTTTTTTTAGAACGTTCAATCAGTTCAGTACAGATGGTATTAAGGAGATAGTGAAATGAAAAAGGGAATTATCTTTTTACTTTCTTTGTGGTTAGTTGCTTGTAGTAGCACTTATCCGAATCAAAAAATCATGCAAGAATTCTTGCCGAATATGAAGGGGGAAACGCTAGAGAAGCGCAGTGTGATTATTCCCAATGACTTCAAAAGCCCACAAACAATATTGTTGATTGGTTATGTTCGTAACAGCCAGTTTGATATTGATCGTTGGTTACAAGCATTAAAAGGTACCAATGTTAATACTCCGACATATGAATTGGCTGCTGCAACTGGAGTCATGTCGAGTGTGTTTCAGGATTATATTAATAACGGCATGAGAAATGGCATACCTAAAGAACAGTGGAAAGGCGTAGTTACCTTATACGACGATGCCCATGTATTACAAAGGTTCACTGGAAACCATAAGCCCAATAATGCTCGTGTTATGTTAATCGATGATAAAGGCAAGGTGCTTTATTTTTATGATCGCGGGTTTTCAGTGGATGCTTTGGAATCATTGAAGAAAAAAATATCCAAGTAGAAACTCATGTTATAGGGCCTGTTGATCTTTCAGGCTTAAATTTTGTGCTGTTTGAGCACTTTTCTGTTCAAGGCGTGAGCAGTGAAACTTAGTCATCTAAGTAAACTGATCACAACACCGAACAGGATGTGCTCAAAAGCATCGAAGACAGCATAAATTGGTCACTTCTGCAGCGTTATCGTTTGTTTATGTAGAATAACTACACCTCACAAACTCTGCCTTGTATAAGATAACCAATTTCTCGCTGCAAAAATAAGCACGAAAGGTCAACAGGCCCTAAAAAGGAGCCAGTTGGCTCCTTTTTTATTTGTATGATAATTAGAAATGTTAATTTTCTGAGCGTTATTGCATTGAACTCAACTCTTGATTCAGGTCTACTCGTTTAACCCTTTTTATTCAGCCTCTGTTTTCTATTATGCGCAATACATTGACATTTCTACTCGCAATCTCAATTCTAGGCTGCGGCTCGGGCTCTGAATCAGATAAACCTTCAACTAATGACCCTATTAAAGAAACGGCTCCAGTCGATCCTAATCTTGATACCGATAAGGATGGCGTTCCAGACGTTGAAGAAAAGAAAAATGGAACTAACCCTGCTAAGTCAAACCTTGTTGAATACAAAGCAAAAGTGGTAGAAAGCTTTTCTGAATTCGAGTCTGACAATATTACCGATAACATGTCATTCACGACGAAAGAGTTGGCGTTGCTTTCCTCTAAAAGGCAGTTTCTTACCTCTTTGAAGGTCACAGATGTACCAAATCCTGCGACTAAAATCGACATTGATGGTGGCGTTGGAATTTGGGGCAATACGACCTTAGATTTAACCTTCGAAGTTCAGCATCGCTGTCCAACATACAAACTGTCTTATATTTTTACTCGCTCTACATCTCGCAACTCATTAAGAATGTTTCAAATAAGTCGTTTGGAAAATTCTGACGAGAAAATCATTCATGCTCAACAAGATGTCTCAGGTGTCAAAGAGAAAACCGAATGGTCGCAGCTTGTTACTGCAATAAATGATAACAATGAGAAAATCAGAGTCTTTGGAAAGCGAAGTGAACTATGGCAATTCAGTGTAGAAGAAAGCTGTCTGTTGTTTGATAGTGACTTAGATGGTCTTGTGGATGATGTTGAAGTACAACTTGGAACGAATAAAAAATCTGCTGATAGCGATGGTGACGGCTTAACAGATTTCGAAGAAGTGAACGCCAAATTAAACCCTTTGGATGTTCAAGATGCCAGTAAAGATAATGACGGTGATGGTTTTACAAACCTTGAAGAAGTTAAGCACGGGTTTAACCCGTTTGTTGCTGGTGACATCAATAAAGCTGATACTGATAACGATGGACTTTCAAATGGCAAAGAAAGACAACTGGGTTTAGATCCATTTAAACATAATGATGCTAATAGCGATGTTGATAATGACGGTCTTCCCGATCTTGTTGAGGTGAGATACCACCTAAACCCTATTGATGGTTCCGATGGTGCCAATGCCGATCAAGATAATGATGGGGTAACCAATGGCAAAGAAATAGAGCAGGGCACGAATCCCAATGATCACAAGTTACGCCTAAGAGATAAATTTACTTTACCGCTGTTGGTGCTTGATACCTCAGGTGACGGAAAAGTGAATGCTCAAGATGAAATGTTAGCCGTGTCTTTAGAGCGGTATTCGTTACGGAAAAACACCACAGGAATATGGACGTTTAACGACAATAATCCTACTGAAACCAAATATCAGCAACTGGATATTATGCCCGAAGTGAGATCATTTAGAGGGCGAATCGACAAGTACCCAGATAGTGCGGTATTTGCCACTATTTGGCCAGATTGTACGATTTCTTACGACGTATTTGTTGGATACAGTACTAAACCAGAGTTTGAGTTATCAGCAGATGCGGAATATTTCGCAGCGTTTAATAAGTCATTTGAAAATGATGGCATTTGTGAGTTGTCGGGTGTATCCGATGCAAAATATCAGTTAGGTAAACAAGCCAATTATCAGCGTGTTGATTACGGCGCTGATTCTAATAATGAGAACCTGATTTACTGGCCACAACAAGGTGATGACTTTCACTTGTTTGAGCGTCCGCAAAGTCAGCAAATTTCTTTTCATTCTTTACATGCGCTATTTAATGGTCAAGGCAAAATCGAAAGAGCCATCGCCTTTGTTGACTATCAAGTCAATCTAGCCGATCAAATGACTTCACGGACCTTTTATGAACGATTATCTGTGTCGGATTTATTGATTGAAACGTCGGGTAAAGGGTTACCAGATGATGGTTCATCATCAGCAGAATGGGATGATAACTGGAATCGAAATCTATCCGAATTTTGGTATCCAAGACGCTCTGGTGCTCAATTCTGGTATGAAAATGTCTATTGGAATAAACCTCACGGCGCATCGGGACGTGCTTATGGTGAGAAAATGATGAACTCGGCTTCTCAAGGAAACCAAGGGACTTATCTTCATGAAATGGGGCATCATTATGGCTCTAAGCACGAGTCTTTTCCTGAGCGTTTGTATGGATTGAATGCGATGCGAAGCAGCCATGCTTCAACACAAAGTACCATCGTTCATCAACGAGAAGGCGCGGCAAGAAGAGTCAAGAGTCAGCGTGCAGGAGTCAGACAGCATTACGATTTAAGAGTGCCAGCCTCTGATTGGAACTTCCATCCTCTTGCTCAGCCAGATCACTTTTCTGTATATAGAGATGATGTCGCAGATATCAATGTACTCAACAATGACAGTGATGCAGGCAATCAAAAGCTAAAAGTATTAAGTGTTCATATTAACCCTAAGCTGTCAAGCAATGGCGCCATCGATTCAAAAATCAGTGTTAACCCAGATAACAGCATTCACTTTGAACCTCCTAAAGGCTTTATTGGACTTGTTGATGCTTACTATGTACTGGCCGATGAAACCAATTTGACCACCAGAGGCATTTTACACATCAACGTAGAGCATAACGGGATTTCCGATGTATTCACTTTTGATGAATCTTGTATTGATACCAAGGCTGATGTGCGCTCTGAGTTTACTTCTACAGGTAATGACGCCAATGTTTCGTTGTTTAATTGGGGATATAAAGGCAATCGCTATAAAGACGAACATGGAGAACCATATAAAGTCAGCTGTGAAGTATTTAATAATCAGATGGGGGCATCCCAAGCGGTTACAGATAAAAGCGTCACTTGGGCTGTAACTCAAGGCAAATTGTTTAGTAATGAGTTGAACAACGAAGCGGGTTCAGTACATCGTTATCACCCGCATGTTTTTGAAGTTAACAATAAGAATTTCTCGATTTCATTTTGGTATAAACCTGACAGCTCTCTTGATCTAAATGGTTACACCGAATTAGCTCGAAGAGGCAGACGCTTTGGTTCAGGTTGGGATGGCGATGGTTGGGTTGTATCAGCTGAGGGCAATAAACTTAACTTCCTAATACATGATAAATCTAAAACCACACTTAATCGTAAGCTGTCACTGGATATCCCCAATGTCGAAGCGCTGCTAAATGTCGATAACTGGGTTCACATTGGTATGACGTTGGATTGGGACACGAGAAAACTTATCGCTTATGTAAATGGCGAACAAAAAGGTGACGCTGACATTCCTACTGAATTTAGCTTAGTGTCTAGCAGTGGAACTGGGCATGCTTATGCTAGAGGCGCCTATGCTGTATTTGGTCAGTCGAAGACGCTCTACACTACTTTTAATCATGCTGGATTAGATGATTTAGTGATTGCACATAAGGCGCTATCTCAGCATGAAATGAGTCAGATCTTTAATAAAAAACTGCCTGCGTTTATGCCTAAGCCAACGAATGGAAAAAGCCTTGCGATAGAGCTACTGTCTTCTCTTTCATGGCTTAAGCACTCTAACTTTGATGAAGGCTTTACTCAGTATCGAGTTTATTTTTCTGACAACAATGCGTCAGTTTCAAACCGAGAAAGTACAAGTCGATTAGATGAGTCGTTAATTAATGGAAATAGTGCTGATATTTCATCCATCCAGCTAGATGCAACTAAAGCTTATTATTGGGCGGTAGATATTGTCTCTGATAATAATGAGGTAGTGAAAGGCGAAGTGTGGAGCTTTTGGCAAAAGCAACAGAGTGTTTATCGAACTTTGTCTCAACTACTTAGAATTAAAACGCCAGAGCAATTAAAAGATTATGATGATATTTATGAAGGTGATATTCAATTTTCGCCAAATTATGAGTTTTATAAGGAAAAGCGCGATCAGTAATGGGGAAATTGGGAGCGCTTTACAATAAACAATAATAGAAAAGGGAAGCAAAATGTTGCCTCCCTTGTTTGTGAAGTGAGTAGCAAGCTACATCTTCAATTTAAATTGCTTAGCGCTTTCTTCTAACTGACCCGCCATATCCAATAAATGCTCAGCAATAGCAGCAGTATTTTTTGCATCATCAGAAGTAGTATCAGTCGAGTTAGCAATTTCAATTACGTTATTGTTGATGGATTCCGCTACTCGGCTTTGCTCTGAAGCCGCAGTTTCCATTTGAGTATTTAATTCACAAATTTGATTTACTGCGTCAGAGATTTGCTTCAGTTCAACCGCGACACTTTGAATGGATTCAACCTGCTGTTGTGCTAACTCAGATGCCGTGTTCATTACTGCAACACAATCAGAAGTTTCTTCTTTTAAGCCTTCTATGGTACGGCGAATGTCTTCAGTAGATTCTTGGGTACGAGATGCGAGTGTTCTTACCTCATCGGCTACTACTGCAAATCCACGACCTTGTTCACCTGCACGAGCTGCTTCAATCGCTGCATTTAACGCGAGTAGGTTGGTCTGCTCAGCTATTCCTGAAATTACTGATAACACAGCTGCCACTTCATCGGTTCGTTGTTCAAGCTGCTGAATTCTCATGGCACCGTGTTGTACTTCTTGGCTCAAACCTTCAATGGCACTCACGGCATCATGGGTTTGACTTTCACCATTAATGGCAAGTTCATTGGTTTGTTGAGAGTGAGAGGCTGTACTTTCTGCATTACATCTTACTTGCTCAGCAGAGGCTGCCATTTCCGTCATGGCCGTGGCCATTTGGTCTGTGTTGTATTTCTGTGCCTGAACTTCTTTTTTGGTAGTGTTAGCCATAGAGTTAATATCAATCGCGGATTGGGTTACTTGCTTGGCATTAGATACTACTGAGCATAAGGTATCGTTAATTTGTTTAACCATTTGGTTGAAAGCTGATGAAACGGAGCCAATTTCATCGTCACGATTATCGTTAAGCTGTAATGTTAAATCTGACGTTTCGGAAATAGTACTCATTAGGTGACGAAGCTTTCGTAAGCGAGCAATAACAACACGGTTTAAAATAAAGGCCGTAAAGATGAAGGCGGCAAAAAATAAAGCAAACTGAACGGTACCCGTAGTCCAAAGGCTCTTGGTCAAAGCTTTATCTTCAGCGGCTAAAGAGTAGTCGATTCTCAATGCACCTAATTGGGTGTTTTCAGGAACTTGGTGACATCCAAGGCAGTTGACACCTTGATAGTTTGATTGCGCTAAGATAGGTTCAATACGGGTCAGTATACGTCCGTTGGCTGTTTCACGAATTTCATTAATAATTTGACCACTGATGCCGCGTTGATCCAACGTGTCTTGTACTTGTTCACTCGCTAATCCAGCGCCAAAGACTTTACTTAATGCAGGAGAGCGAATAATACGGATGTCGTTGATTTCATCTTCTGCAATTAAGCGCTCACGGATCATCTCCCGATTGCTAATACTACCCGTCAACATCATGGCGTTGAGAGAGTCAAAATAGGATTTTGTGACACTGTGAGTGTGGCGTTGAGCAAACTCTTCTAGGTTTTCCCTTTGGGTACTGGCATTAAACCAAAAGGTAAACACTAAAACAGACAAAAATATAAACGCTAAGCAGAGCAAGACTAAAGATCGAATCGACAGGGTACTCTTCATATTACTGCTACAGAAAAACAAACCGTAATTTGCTATCGGCACGCTTTAGAGTTTCTTAACTAATTTTGTGAACTATGACCCTAAAAAAATCAGTTGAACGCGCACTAAATTAATATCTGTTTGAGTTAGCAATAATTTCATCGTTTCACCATTCGTCGAATAGATAAACGCTCTACGCCCACAAGCTTGCTAAAATGTCTGCTAGCGGCGTTGTAACTTTTGCAAGTAGAGTAACTACTTGCTGCAAGCTACGCCTTGCCATCAATCATTTTTTCTACGCTTGAGAACGTAGCCAACTGATATTTTAGGTTAACTCATTTGTTTGGATATTAAACGATTAATGTCAGTGCCAACATGTTGGCTTGTTCCTTGCTTTTTAATCAACATTCTTGAAAAAGTGTCAAACATTGGTTTTTTGAATGAATGCCGTATTAGGTCGTTTTAAACAGTTAAATGCCGCAAATATAAAAGGGATTGGTACTCCATTGCTCGTGCTCGCCGCGATGGCAATGATTATTCTACCAATGCCTGCATTGCTATTAGATACCTTGTTTTCTTTCAACATCGCACTGGCTTTAGTGGTTATGCTGGTGGCCATTTATTCAAATAGACCTCTGGATTTTGCAGCCTTTCCAGCTGTGCTTCTGGTGGCGACCTTATTACGTCTTGCGCTGAACGTTGCTTCTACTCGTGTGGTATTACTCGAAGGTCACAATGGTGGCGATGCCGCAGGTAAAGTCATTGAAGCCTTCGGTAACGTAGTAATTGGTGGTAACTACGCCGTAGGTTTGGTGGTCTTTATAATTCTGATCATCATCAACTTTGTGGTTGTAACCAAAGGTGCTGGACGTATTGCAGAGGTAAGTGCTCGCTTTACCTTGGATGCAATGCCAGGTAAGCAGATGGCGATTGATGCGGACTTAAACGCTGGCATTATCGACCAAGACCAAGCGCGTATTCGTCGTAGCGAAGTAACCCGAGAGGCCGACTTTTATGGGGCGATGGATGGTGCGTCAAAATTCGTAAAAGGTGATGCCATTGCAGGCATTATGATCCTTATCATCAATATCCTTGGTGGCTTTGTTATCGGTATGGTGCAGCATGGTTTGGACTTATCCAGTGCTGTAGAAATCTATACTCTGCTTACCATTGGTGACGGTCTAGTGGCACAAATTCCGGGGCTGTTACTTTCTATTGCTGCTGCATTAATGGTGACGCGTCAAAATGAATCGGGTGACATGGGCACCATGATGATGAGTCAGATGTTTGACAATCATAAATCCCTAGCCATCGCAGCCAGCTTATTGACGGTAATGGGCTTAGTTCCGGGTATGCCACATCTCGCATTCTTAAGCTTTGGTTTGTTTACGGGGGGGGCGGCTTATTTTGTTTATCGTCGTAACCAACAACGTTTACAACAAGCTGAAGAACTGGCAGATGCTGAAGCTTTAGAGCCCAAAGAAGCCGAAACAAAAGAGCTTGGTTGGGACGATGTTCGCCATGTGGACGTGATTGGTCTTGAAGTCGGATACAGACTGATCCCTCTTGTTGATAAAAGCCAAGACGGTGAACTGTTAACCAGGATCAAAGGCGTTCGTAAAAAGCTTTCTCAAGAGTTTGGTTTCTTAGTTCCTGCAGTGCATATTAGAGACAACTTGGATTTATCACCGAATAGCTATCAAATCTCTTTAATGGGTGTTGTGGTTGGTGAGTCTGAAATTCAACATGATTGTGAGCTGGCTATTAATCCTGGGCAAGTATATGGCCAACTTGATGGAACCATGACCAAAGATCCTGCCTTTGGTTTAGAAGCGGTTTGGATCAATCCGCAACAGCGAGAACATGCTCAAACATTAGGTTATACGGTAGTAGATGCTGCCACTGTTGTTGCGACTCATATCAGCCAGTTATTAACCAATAACGCCGCCAAGCTTCTTGGTTATGAAGAAGTACAGCAGTTGCTGGATATTCTGAAGAAGAACTCTCCTAAATTGGTGGATGGCTTTATTCCAGAAGTATTGTCGCTTGGTGTGGTGGTTAAAGTGATGCAGAACTTACTGGAAGAAGGCGTGTCGATTCGAGATCAAAGAACCATAGTTCAGACCTTGATAGAGTACGCGCCTAAGAGTCAGGACACCGAAGTATTGACCGCTGCGGTACGTATCGCATTGAAACGAATGATAGTTCAAGAGATTGCTGGACCAGAACCTGAAGTCCCTGTCATAACATTGGCTCCAGAGTTGGAACAGATGTTGCATCAGTCTATGCAGGCAACAGGTGGTGATGGGCCAAACATCGAACCGGGCCTTGCAGAACGCATGCAGCAGTCACTTACAGACGCGGCACAGCAGCAAGAGTTAATCGGTCAGCCCGCCATATTGTTGACGTCAGGAATGTTACGCTCGACCTTATCGAGATTTGTTAAGCACACCATTCCGAGCTTGAGAGTCATTTCCTATCAGGAAGTGCCGGATGAGAAACAAATCCGAATTGTGTCAGCAGTCGGTCAATAGAGGAAGTAACCGTGAAGATTAAACGATTTTTTGCTAAAGATATGCGCAGTGTACTAGCCCAAGTTAAAGATGCATTAGGGGCGGATGCTGTAATAATGTCGAACAAAAAAGTGGATAATGGAATCGAAGTGGTTGCGGCTGTGGACTATGACGAGCCTAAGCCTAAAATCCCTCAACCTGCAGAAACTGTGACTAAAGCAAAATCACAATCAGGATTCAGAAGTTTGTCGGGTGACAAAGTTTCACTTGGCCAAAAGCGTAAGCCTTCAGCATCGGCGTCTCAACAAGCATCGTCGCCAGCGGATTCACTGCAAGCATTGCTTGAGCGCCAACACTCTAAACTGCAACAACATAAGCAACAAAAACAAGAAGAAATGGAGTTGCCTGCTTGGGCAAGAGGTATGGAAGAGGCTAAGCAGCAACAACCTCAAGCTGCGACCTTCACTCCAAGCCCAGAAAAAAACAAAGCAGCTCCAACTACCAATAATGAAATGCAGCAGATGCGTGATGAGCTTGCATCGTTACGTAACTTATTGACTCATCAAGTTTCAAGCTTGCTAAATGAGCAAAAACAACGTGTTGACCCAGTTGGCTCTATGCTAGAAAGCAAGTTAATCGAAGCTGAATTTTCTATGCCGCTTGCCAAGCAACTTGCTGAATTGGCTTCTCACTACTCGCCAGCGGAGTTGGTGAGCGCATTACCAAGAAGCTTAGCTAATTTACTCGACAACCAAGGTGACGATATTGTTAATCGTGGTGGGGTTGTTGCACTAGTAGGACCAACAGGTGTTGGTAAAACAACCAGTCTAGCTAAAATTGCAGCTCGATTTGCTGCTAAACATGGCAGTGATCAAGTAGCCTTGGTTACAATGGATCATTATCGCATTGGAGCCTATGAGCAGCTGGCAACTTATGGCAAAATTATGGGGTGTCCAGTAAAGCTTGCTCATGACCTAAATGAGTTAGAACAAATACTGTATCAATTTAGAAATCGTAAACTAGTATTGATAGATACAGCCGGTATGGGGCAAAGAGATTTGCGTCTATATCAACAATTGGACAACTTAGCTGAAAATAAACGCATACCAATTCGAAATTATCTGGTATTGTCTGCAACATCTCAACGTCGAGTGTTGCAAGAAGCTGTAGAACATTTTCAGCGTGTACCATTGGCGGGTGCGATATTAACCAAATTAGATGAGTCTGTTTCATTAGCTGCGGCATTAAGTGTGGTGATTGAAAACCAACTTTCCTTAGGATATGTAACAGACGGACAACGGGTTCCTGAAGACATGCATGTGGCAGATTCTTACAAATTAGCCGAACAAGCATTGTCAGTATTAGATGAATCAAAACCCGATTTCGTACATAATACGAATTCTGATTGGGAAGTTCGCAATAACGAACTTTACTAAGATTAACGACAGATTTTATAGCAGGTAAAGCGAAGCCAAGTTCGCTTTAACAGTTTGAGTAAAGCTATGACCCAAGATCAAGCAAGCGGTTTACGTATGATGAATCAACCAAATAACGAAAAAGTGAAAGTTATTGCTGTAAGTGGTGGTAAAGGTGGTGTTGGTAAAACCAGCGTTTCCATTAATACAGCAGTCGCCCTTGCAGAAAAAGGCAAGCGTGTATTAATACTGGACGCCGATTTGGGTTTGGCCAACGTAGATGTCATGTTAGGTATCCGCGCTGAAAAGAATCTTTCTCATGTACTTACTGGTGAAAGTGAATTAGATGACGTCATCGTTCGTGGCCCTAAGGGAATAGGTATTATCCCTGCGACATCAGGCTCACAAAATATGGTTGAGCTTACTCCTGCTCAACACGTTGGATTGATTCGAGCGTTCAGTGAAATGAGAACGCAATTTGACGTATTAATTGTTGATACCGCTGCCGGTATCTCAGACATGGTATTGAGTTTTGCCAGAGCTTCTCAAGATGTACTCATCGTAGTATGTGACGAACCAACGTCCATTACCGATGCTTATGCACTTATCAAAATCCTCAGTCGTGAACATGGCGTATTCCGCTTCAAAATTGTAGCTAATATGGTTCGTAGCCTGAGAGAAGGTATGGAATTGTTTGCCAAACTCAGTAAAGTGACCGATCGTTTCTTAGATGTCGCTTTGGAGCTTGTAGCTACAGTGCCTTATGACGACAATGTTCGTAAATCAGTGCGGAAACAAAAGTTGGTTGTTGAAGCTTTCCCTAAATCGCCATCAACCATTGCTTATCACAGTCTAGCCAATAAGATCATTAGCTGGCCTATACCTGATCAGCCGGGTGGGCACTTAGAGTTCTTCATTGAACGCTTAGTTAAAAGGCCAGATCATAAAGAGGAAAATGTGAGTGAATAAGGCCGCTGCGTATACTAGTTTTGACGATAGAACACATGTAGTCGAACAGTATGCTCCGCTGGTGAAAAAAATCGCTCACCACCTACTTGCGCGACTTCCAGCATCTGTTCAACTCGATGACCTATTACAAGCAGGATTAATGGGGCTTTTAGAGGCCTCAGGGAAATTCGATAGCAGTAAAGGTGCAAAATTTGAAACGTTTGCAGGTATTCGAATTCGTGGTGCGATGCTTGATGAAATCCGTCGAGGAGACTGGGTGCCAAGATCCGTTCACCGAAATCAACGCATGGTTGACAAGGTAATTGAAAAACTTGAGCAAGAATTAGGAAGAGAAGCTTCAGATATTGAAATTGCGGCCGAATTAAACTTACCGATTGAAGAATATCATCACATTCTCAATGATGTGGCGACAGGAAAAATCGTTGGCTTTGAAGATCTAGGCGTATCGCATGATGTGATCCGAGAAGATCAAGCGCCAGAAGATCATGCTTTTGACACTTTGTCAGAGCACAATTTCCAGAAGGCCTTAGTTCAAGGGATTAAACAATTACCAGAGCGAGATGCCTTGGTGTTATCGCTTTACTATGATGAAGCCCTTAACTTAAAAGAAATCGGACTTATTCTTGAAGTCAGTGAGTCAAGAGTAAGCCAGATTTTGAGCCAAGCTATGCTCAGACTTAAAGGTAAGCTGAGAGATTGGACAGAACAATAATTTAAGCCAGCTTTTGGCTGACTGTTTAATTAAAAAATATAGAAAGCTATAAATTTTTAGTGACAAAGTGTCACTTTTATTTGATGGGAAATCCTTGTTAGATGCGCTACGGCCAGTTTGGATATCCAAGCGTTATCAGGCTGTTAACTCTGTCTATATAAGTTTCCGTTCGCTTTTTTTACGATAAAGATAAAAGATTACAAAAGCCCTTGGAGGAAACCTTGGACAAGAATATGAAAATCCTTATTGTTGATGACTTTTCAACGATGAGACGTATCATTAAAAACTTGTTGCGGGATTTGGGATTTAATAATACCCAAGAAGCCGATGACGGAACCACCGCACTGCCTATGCTACAAAAAGGTGACTTTGATTTTGTGGTTACCGATTGGAATATGCCTGGCATGCAAGGTATTGACTTGCTCAAGGCTATTCGAGCCGACGAAAAACTCAAATCTATCCCTGTACTTATGGTTACAGCTGAAGCTAAGCGAGAGCAAATCATTGCTGCAGCTCAAGCTGGCGTAAACGGTTATGTTGTGAAGCCATTCACAGCCGCCACCCTCAAAGAGAAGCTCGATAAAGTTTTTGAAAGACTGGGCTAAGCTAAGCAAGGATGTTGTATGCTAGAACAAACTTCAGGGCTGATCACTCTTGAAAAAGCTCAACTGCTTGTTGAGCTTCTAACGGCTGGTGAACAGCAGCAGGCTGATGAAATCGTAAAAGAGCTAGCTGTGCCTATTCAAAACGAGCTTTATGATGAAATTGGCAAGTTAACTCGTGAACTTCACAGTGCTTTAATCGACTTTCAGGTAGACAGTCGCCTAACTGAATTGACGAACAATGAAATTCCCGATGCTAAAGAGCGCTTGAACTACGTTATTGATATGACAGAACAAGCGGCCAATAAAACCATGGATGCGGTTGAAGAATCACTTCCTTTGGCTGATGCCTTAATCACAAACATCAACAATGTCCAACCCGCTTGGGATAAGCTCATGCGTCGAGATATTGACCTTGAAACCTTCAAAAAGCTCTGTTTTGACATTCAAGAAATGATGCAAAGAAGTGCTCACGACTCTACCCGATTACGTGATTTACTTAACCAAATTCTCATGGCTCAAGACTTCCAAGACATAACCGGTCAAATGATCAGACGAGTGATTGAGCTTGTTCACGAAGTTGAAAGCAGCTTGGTATCAATGCTGACTCTCTTTGGCGAACATACGTCAACTCATCCGGAAGAGAAAAATAAAAATAAAATTGAAGCTGAAGGTCCAATTTTAAATGCCGATATAAGAGATGATGTGGTATCTGGACAAGATGAAGTTGATGATTTGTTATCGAGTCTAGGTTTTTAAAGTTAAGCGTAGACTTGAAGCGATAAAGGCAGGCGTGTAGGGCTGTAAGGAGTATAGGGATGGACTTTTCGGTTGATGAAGAGATCCTTCAGGATTTTTTAATTGAAGCTGGCGAAATTCTTGAGCTACTGCAAGAGCAGTTAGTTGATCTTGAAAATAACCCAGAAGATACCGAACTATTGAATGCAATATTTCGTGGCTTCCATACTGTAAAAGGTGGTGCAGGGTTTTTAGGCTTGTCCCCTATGGTTGATGTGTGCCACGAATCTGAAAATACCTTTGATTTACTCAGAACAGGTAAGCGCTCTGTAACGGCTGAGTTAATGGATGTCATTTTACAGGCGGTTGATGCTATTAACGTCATGTTCAGCCAAACGCAAAATGGCGAAGAGCAGCAAGAAGCCTCTCCAGAACTATTGTCACTGTTGAAGCTATTAAGTTCAGGTGAGCCTTTACCAAGTGAGTCAGGCAGTGCACCAGCATCACCAGAAACCGTGGCTGAAATACCTGAGCCAGAACCCGAACTCGTTCCTGAGCCTGAAATTACCCAACCTTCTGATAATGAAGGTATTGATGATATCACTGAGACTGAATTTGAAGCGTTATTAGATGCACTTCATGGGCAAGGTAAAGCACCCACTGCATCCGTAGAAGTTGAGGCGACAGAATCACAAGCTGGTGATGATATTTCAGAAGACGAATTCGAAGCTTTATTAGATGAACTTCATGGAAAAGGTAGCTTTAACTCTAGTGTTGCTGAAGCTATCGAGCCGGTTACTCCTGAAGCGGTGACAGAACAAAGCTCAGATGAAATCACTGAAGATGAATTTGAAGCTTTACTTGATGAGTTACATGGCAAGGGAAGCAGCCCGACGGCAATTCAAACATCGGCATCTAAGAGTTCTGACATTCAAGAAAGCGATGAACCTGTTAAAGCAGCTCCTACTCCTGAAGGAAAAGTTGAAAAACCAAAAGCGGTAGCCAAAAAGCCCGCTGCGAAGAAAGAAGCCCTGCCAGCACGCGCTGCGGCCACAAAAGGCGAAACAACTGTTCGAGTTGATACTTCTCGCTTAGATCAAATTATGAACATGGTCGGTGAACTGGTATTGGTACGTAATCGACTTATCAGTCTAGGCGGAAACCGTGAAGATGAGGCGATGTCAAAGGCGCTGGCAAACCTCGATTTAGTGACAGCCGATCTTCAAGGTGCAGTCATGAAAACCCGCATGCAACCGATTAAAAAGGTGTTTGGACGTTTTCCGCGAGTCGTTAGAGATTTAGCCCGTTCATTAGATAAAGACATTAATCTCGTCATGGTTGGTGAAGAAACTGATCTTGATAAGAATTTGGTTGAAGCGTTAGCTGATCCTTTAGTTCACTTAGTTCGAAACTCTGTGGATCATGGTATTGAAATGCCAGATGAGCGTGAAGCGAACAACAAACCAAGAACAGGAACCATTACCCTGTCTGCAAGCCAAGAGGGCGATCATATTCTTCTGAAAATTGAAGATGATGGTGCAGGGATGGATCCTGAAAAACTCAAAAAAATTGCAATCAGTCGTGGTGTACTCGACGAAGATGCCGCGGCAAGAATGTCTGATGAAGATGCCCATAACTTGATTTTTGCACCGGGCTTTTCGACAAAATCTGAAATTTCTGATATCTCAGGTCGTGGTGTTGGCATGGATGTGGTGAAAACCCGTATTGCTCAGCTCAATGGCACAGTACATATTCATTCACAACGAGGTCTAGGTACGACATTAGAAATTAAAGTGCCACTAACGTTAGCCATCATGCCAACCTTAATGGTCGAAGTCGCAAAGCAAACCTTTGCATTACCACTTTCTAATGTGAGTGAAATCTTCCACCTAGATTTAACCAAAACCAATGTGGTTGATGGTCAACTGACGGTGATTGTCCGTGAAAAAGCCATTCCACTTTTTTATTTAGAAAATTGGTTACACAGCAATAATCATTTCCATCACGGGGAAAAAGGGTATGGTCATGTTGTGATTGTCCATATTGGCACTATGATGGTTGGTTTTGTTGTTGATGCACTCATTGGTCAAGAAGAAGTAGTGATAAAGCCTCTAGGGAAACTGCTACATGGTACTCCTGGGATGGCTGGAGCAACCATTACATCCGATGGTGGCATCGCGTTGATTCTCGATGTTCCAGGGCTACTAAAGTTTTACGCTACAAGAAAGTAAAAGAAAGAGGTTCAATGGCTATAAAAGTTCTAGTCGTCGATGACTCAAGTTTTTTTAGACGACGAGTGAGTGAAATCTTATCTCAAGATCCTAATCTTGAGGTGGTCGCAGATGCGCGAAATGGAGCTGATGCCCTAAAGAAAGCCGAAGAATTTAAGCCAAATGTGATCACCATGGATATCGAAATGCCGATCATGGATGGGATCACTGCGGTAAAAGAGATCATGGCGAGTAATCCAACGCCAGTTCTCATGTTTTCGTCATTAACCCATGATGGTGCTCAAGCAACATTAGATGCTCTAGATGCAGGCGCGTTAGATTTCTTACCTAAAAAGTTTGAAGATATTGCCACCAATCGTGATCAAGCGATTCGATTATTACAGCAAAAAGTAAAGGCATTAGGCCAACGTAGACTATTTAGACGTATCCCAAGAACCAGTGCGACTCCTATTGAAGCTAAAAGGCCACAAAGAGAAGCTCGGTTAGCGTCTAAGCGTCCAAATGTTGCTGAAACACCAAGTGTGGCAAAAACAGCATTTAAGGCGAGTGGCAAACAATACAAAGCGTTAGTTATAGGTACATCTACAGGTGGGCCTGTGGCACTTCAGCGCATTTTGACTCAGTTGCCAGCAAATTATCCTCACCCAATATTACTGATCCAGCATATGCCTGCCGCTTTTACACCAGCGTTTGCTTCAAGGTTAAATGGATTATGCAAAATCCAAGTTAAAGAGGCTGAAAATGGCGATGTAATGAAACCGGGTTGTGCTTACCTTGCACCTGGTGGGTTACAAATGTTGATTGAAAAGTCAGGTAGCTATGGACGAATCAAAGTGGTTGAGGGCAAGGCTGAGATGAATTACAAGCCAAGTGTCGATATCACTTTTGCATCAGCTTCTAAAGTATTTGCTGATAAAGCGCTTGCGATTGTACTAACAGGAATGGGCGCAGATGGTCGCGAAGGTGCAAGGCTGCTGAAAGCCGCTGGTTCAACCATTTGGGCGCAAGATGAGGCAAGCTCAGTCGTCTATGGTATGCCTCAAGCAGTGACACAAGCAGGACTATCAAGTAAATCCTTTTCTCTAGAAAACATAGCTAGCGCTATCATCAAAGAGACAATGGAGCGCTAATCATGTCGACACCAAAGCTGTATCTGAAATTGATTATTTTTCTTTTATTTATTGCTTTGGTGTCTATTGCTACATTTGCCTTCGAACAACACCAACAAATTAAAAAACTTGAAAGTGATGTCGAACAGCTGACGGCTTCCCAAGTTGTTTTTGTGGTCAGTAATGAGAATGCGAAAGACTTGAGTCAGTGGTTACAAAAAAAGCCTGAAATGATAAAGGAATGGCTCGCTAAAAGTAATCAAACCCCAAAGCAACCCGCTAGCCCATCTAAAAAAAAGACAAAAGCCGTAGAGCCTTTAAGTCAAAATTCGAACATCAAGCAGTATCAATTGCCTAATGGTGGCACCTTGATCACAACGAGAGAGCTGCAAAGGTGAAAGTCTGGACTGTAGCGAATCAAAAAGGTGGAGTTGGAAAAACCACTACAGTAATAAGCCTAGCTGGTGCTTTGGTCAAACAGGGTAAGCGAGTATTAGTGATTGATACCGACCCTCATGCGTCTTTAGGCTATTATCTTGGCATCGATTCAGAGCAAGTCCCTGCTTCTTTATATCATTTGTTTATTGATCATAAGTCATTAACTGAGTCTAAAATTCAAGCTCATATCATTCCTACTTCGGTTGAGCATTTAGATTTACTACCAGCCTCAATGGCACTCGCGACAATAGATAGGCAATTAGGGCATGAAGACGGAATGGGGTTGGTTCTTCGAAATATTATTGATGCCATCTCAAGCCACTATGATTATGCGATCATTGATTGTCCTCCTGTATTAGGGGTCTTAATGGTCAATGCGTTAGCCGCATGTGAGCGGGTGTTAATCCCCGTCCAAACTGAGTTTCTGGCACTAAAAGGGTTAAATCGCATGATCAAAACCCTTGAGCTTATGGGGCGTACTCAGCAGCAACAACATAACTTTACCGTTATTCCTACTATGTTCGATAAACGTACTAAAGCTTCACCTTTGGCGCTCAGAGAATTACAACAAAGCTATCCAGAACACTTATGGAGTGGGCTTATTCCTATTGATACAAAATTTAGAGATGCCAGTTTAGCGCATACTCCCGTTTCTCATTGCGCTCCTAATAGCCGAGGAACAGCGGCGTACAGAAAATTACTGCAATTTATCGACAAAGAGCTGAGCGTTTCATGACCGAACATTCAGATATTGCAGTATCAGATTTTTTCTCTCGGCTGCTAACAGAGCCCAAATCATCTGCGCCTAATCAAGCATCCAAACTACAGATTAAAGATTCAGAACCTGAGTTAGACGTTGAAAAAGTTCAGCTGCAGCACTTGCTTTCGAAAATATCGCCTGATGAAATCGAGGTTGAATCAAACATAAAGGTTGAAAAGCCTGAAATACCGACAGCATCGACTCAAGAGATTTCAGGTAGTCAGCAAATAGCAAAAGAAACTGACATTTCAGCCGATAAAGAAAATGAAAGCCCATTATTGCAACAAAGATTGGATGATGAGTTCCAAGCGTTATTTTTTAAAGTAGCGGGGTTAACTCTAGCTGTACCTTTGGTGGATCTAGGTGGAATTATCCATGAGGTCAAAGTTAATCATTTACCGGGGCAACCTGCTTGGATAAAAGGAGTGATGACCAATCGCAAGCAGAAAATCAATGTGGTTGATACTGCGGCTTGGGTCATGCCTGAAAAATACGATGAGAACTTGCAAAAGCAAGTGGAATATCAATACGTCGTGTTATTACAAAACAGCAAATGGGGCTTAGCCTGCGAGCAGCTTTTAGATGCCGAGTCTATCAATAAAGCACAAATTAATTGGCGCAAAAACACCGCTAAGCGCCCGTGGTTAGCTGGCTTGGTAAAAAAACAAATGTGCGGAATTTTAGATGTCGGTGCTTTGGTTGAGCAGCTTGACTCTAAAAATGCATAACACAATAGAAACGCGAAACAGCGTCAAAATAGTGATAGAGGATATTATGACAGATTCAAATAACCTAGCAGTATCAGCCAGCAATGATGATTCTGTTCTGCAATGGGTGACTTTTCGCTTAGATAACGAAACCTATGGCATCAATGTAATGCAAGTACAGGAAGTCTTGCGTTATAGCGAAATCGCTCCCGTACCTGGTGCGCCTCATTATGTACTGGGTATTATTAACTTACGTGGTAATGTCGTTACTGTTATTGATACTCGAGCTCGTTTTGGTTTAGCCTCAGCTGATATTGATGATTCTAGCCGTATTGTGATCATCGAAGCAGAAAAGCAGGTGATTGGTATCTTGGTTGATAGCGTTGCTGAAGTTGTGTACTTGAAAAGCACTGAAATCGATAATGCACCTAATGTTGGCACGGAAGAAAGCGCAAAATTCATCCAAGGGGTGAGCAACCGTGATGGTGAGTTGTTGATATTAGTTGATCTTGATAAGCTTCTCTCTGATGATGAATGGGATGAAATTGCTCAGTTATAAGAAGAGATAAGGGTTCATGGAAAACGAATTACTGATAGCGGCACTGTTTTACGGTACGGCTTGTTTGGCTTTAGTTCTGTACTTATTAAAACAGTTGGGCAAGCAGCGCAAGAAACTCGATGCCTTAGCCACCTTAGTAAAAGACAGTCAAAAACAGCGTGATACCTTAAAAAAGGAACTGGACGAACTCAGAAAAGGCACTATTGGTGTTGGTAGACGCGTTATCGATTTAGAAAAGAAATTAAAGCAAAATGAAGCCAGAATCGATGAAGCTGCTCAAGAAGAGCCGCAATCACGCTTATATACTCGAGCGATGAAAATGGTGGCCTTAGGCGCCGATGTTCAAGAAATTGTTCAAGAATGTGAACTGCCAAGAGCTGAGGCTGAGCTGCTCATTCGTCTCCATGGTAAGTCTGCATAATCCTATCAGCCTGAAGTTTATTTCAGGCTGGTTCCATTAACTGCAACAGAAAGTCTTACTTTACAAAAGCAAGAATTGGTTACTATCCTAGTTAGTCATAGGTTCGAGTGTTATAATCTCGCGTTTTAATCAATGCTAGGGAACCAATAAGACCATGTGTCAACGCATTATCTTTGTTTGTTTATTAATTCTCACACTGGGTACAGGATGTACATCAAAAGCTGCACTTGATAACAATCAGACAGCTCAAACCGATAATGCTCCTGCATCTAAATCTGACCAACCTCAATATAATGACGAAAGAGATCCGTTTGAAGGTTTTAACCGCGCAATGTGGAACTTCAACTATAACTATCTCGATAAATATTTCTTAAAGCCAGTGGCTCATGGTTACAACGATTATGTACCTTCACCGATAAAAACGGGCGTAGTCAATTTTGTTGATAACCTTGATGAACCTTCATCTCTTGTTAATAACACCCTTCAAGGAAAGTGGAAGAATGCAGCCACTTCGGGCGGTCGTTTTGTCATTAACAGTACTATAGGCCTACTAGGACTCGTTGATGTTGCTGATATGATGGGGCTTTCTGAAAAATCAGAAAGCTTTAGTGAGGTTGTTGGTTACTATGGCGTCCCTAATGGCCCATATTTCATGCTGCCAGCCTATGGACCTAAAGTGACTCGTGAACTGGCGACAGACTGGATTGATGATTTGTATTTTCCATTGGCCGAACTCTCAACTGGTCAGAACATCATTCGATTGGCTTTAAAAGGGCTAAATGCAAGGGTTGCTGCTATTCCACAAGAGCGCCTACTTGATAACTCTCTTGACCCTTATAGTTTTGTAAAAAATGCTTATTTACAAAATGTTGAATTCAAACTGCACGACGGTAAGGTACCTCAAAAGCAAGAAAATGATGATATCGATGATTATCTTGATGAATTAGATTAGAGGCCATATACGGTCTCTAATTAAAAGTAAAACAGGTCGGAGCAAAGAATAATTTGCTCCGAAAATTCGCAAAACCTCAGATCTGGTGTTATAACTCTATTGCGTGTCACAAAAATGGTTTAGAGAAAGCCGTATCCCTCTGATGTCAAATCTTGTGAGTTATGTAAAGTTTCGTTTTATATCACTCAATTTTGTTTCATTCACAATTTCAATATGACTTTATATGTTAGGTTTTTATACACCTTACAGATAAGTATTATTCATATAACTTTAGCCTTTGATAGGCGTAAAATGGATTTTAATCCGACAATGGAATGGTGTGGGTATGGCGTTACCAAATATTTCTGTGCTGCTGTTTGAAGTAGACTCGATAGAATCTGAATCAATAACAGAGTATCTAACCGAACAAGGATGTGTGTGTTTCTCGGCAATGACCATTGAGTCTGCAGCCCAGGTGCTTAAAACCGAGCCCGTAGACTTGGTGATTGCAGATCTCAGTTTACCAAGTTCTTGTGGGTTAGACTTAATCGCTGAAATTCCGCTTATTTCACCTCGAACTCACTCAATTGTGATATCTGGCAATAATGTTCTCTCAGATGTATTAGAAGCAATTCGCCTTGGAGCCAGTGATTACCTTTGTAAACCCATTGACGATATGTTGGTATTGGAGAGCGCCATTCAACAAACATTGGTAGGGTATGTTGAAACTGATGCTCCAATGGCTCTATTGGATGAACTTTCTTATCAAGAGTTTGATGATCATATCGCTTCAATTGAGCAAAACTCACATGCCGTGGATCATATCCAGCAGCAATTATTTCCATCAGCCGAAGTAAATTTTCCCAATGCTCAAGTCAGTTACAGTATCTTTAAACATGCAGAAATCAGTAACTATTTGATAGACAGTACCTTGGTCGGGGAAAAGTATCTCATGGTTTACATGGCTCATTTTCAACCTGAAAACAAAGCCACCGCTTTTGCCAGTGTAACGTTACGGAGCCTAGTGAACCAAAAACTACAAGCATTTAGAGTCGGTAAAAGTCAGTCGGTTATCGAGCCTTTTAATATGCTCAGTTATTTAAATGACCGTATTGTGAAATCAGGCTTGGATGTCCTCATTGATATGATCTATGTGATTGTTGATTTAAACAATTATCGAACTGCGATTGCTCAAGCAGGTCATGGGTTAAGAAGTTACATTAGAAATTCTGAAGGATTAATGCCAATAGCGATTTCCGATTCTATGCAAATTGGCGTGCAAAATTGGGTGAGAACAGGCACTCAGTATCGTACTTTGAATCGTGGTGAAAATTTCTGTATTTCAACCAGCAAACCAGAGCATAAACCTTTACTACTAAGTAATAAGTTTACTGGGTTAGTAAAAAATGAAGCTGTTCCCACAGGTGGTTATGTCGAAGTCAGAATTTAATATCTGATTTTCTAAAATCACTTACCCTAAAGTTGAGCATTAAGGTTGCGTTACGTAAGCCTTAGTTCCCCATAGCGGTACCGAAGACAAACTGTGCTTAAAGCTGCCAGAAGTTTCTTTAGTTGAATACGATAAATAAAGTAAAGTTTGGTGTTCAGCATCGTATATACGTCTTACTTTCATTGTTTTAAAAAAGATGCTTTTAGACTTTTTAAAGACAATTTCTCCAGATTTACTCTTATCAATTTTTGCAATCATCTCAGGCGTAATTTCTCCTGTTTGCCTACAGGCTATAGAGCTATCACTCGGATCAGATAGACTTAAGTTAGCCTCAACAGAAGCAATGTGACAGGTTACCCCCGTTACATCAGGATCGACCAAGGTATTAATTTTGATGTCTTTTAAAGTAAACAGACCAAGTGAGACATCTCCCACTTCTTTTTGTCCGAAACAGCCGGTTAATAAGGAAGTTAACCCAATAATTGTGATGACTTTTTTCATTGAAAGTTGTGCCTGAAATGAGTTTACTGCATAGTGACAAATAATTATCGAAATAGCTATACATCAGTAACCCCCATGTTTTGCCATTGTGATAATAATTGCATTATCTGTTTGAGCATGAGCGGTGTACCTACAAGATTTGGTGATTTTTGTATTCTTAAACTAACAATGGACTCATCGACGATTGTATTCAGGCTGGTGTCATGAGGAATAGGCTGGCTTCTGTAGCAAAACAGATTTAATGCGTTTAAAACAACGCCACTTTTACCCGTCCCCGAGTTACAGTGAATGATAGCTCCCTGTTTTGGAGAAACCATTTGGTATATTTCACAAACTAGAGCATCAAGAGATATCAAATCGTAAAGTACGCTGCTATGCCAATCATCTACATCAAGACGGTTTACTTGTTTTGACTTACCTGTTTTCATGTCAAATAGAAGGTAGTTACTCAAAAATTTATTCCCACCAGTTTTAACTACAGTGATGGAACCAAATTGTCTACTAGCTACATAAGTGGGACAGTAGTCCTTATTTGCTAAGGATGAATATGACAGATCTACAATTAGACCTATATCTTGCTGGAAAGCCATTAACCAAAATAATTCGACTTGTTTATCATCGGTATCATCGCAAATTGGCGTGTTCGTACTAATAAATTTTGTTTTTGGGATAGTGTGGATTGAAATATAATTAGCCGCTATTAATCCTTTTACTTTTTCTACACTGTGTGTGCCACTTACAGGAATACTGATAGGTACTAGACTAGTGTCTGAGATTAAAGTGTCTGAAAAGTAGCCATATTCAGGCTGGCATAGCATATTGTTAATCGGCCATTTTTTAAGTGTTTTCTTAGATAATGAATCAAAATGTGGCTCGTGATCCGTCAGAGTGTAATGCCTTGGGCTACAAATCGAAAGCTCTGCGCTGGTGGTAAAATATCCGCTATGATTTCGCCACATAAGCATCCCCTTTGGGATTGAATAGTATTCTCTGGATACGCTAGTTCTTCTTAAGGCATTTAGCTTTTCGACTCTTTGCAAAAACTCAGAATCTTGCTCTCTCAACTGCGTTTCATGAAATTTTTTTAGGGCAGGCTCAGATTGACTTTTGTGGAAAGAATAATTGTAACCAGTAAAAAATAAAGGTTCTTTAAGTGGTACTGAAAACAGGTCATTTTCGCGTCTATTGCGGACAGCATTAGAAGTAGGCATTGAAGGAGGCCGCTCAAAACAAGCTGCAAAGTAATAAGTCGATATCGTTGTATGTGCCATATATAAATGAGTTTAAAACTACATTTGTAGCATAGGTGTTCTGAATAAACCTTGAGTAAGAGTGAGTTACTAAAAATGAAAAAATGATTTTACGGAATTAGAGTGGAGAAAATGGTGTCCCGAGCAGGATTCGAACCTGCGGCTTTCGGCTTAGGAGGCCGACACTCTATCCACCTGAGTTACCGAGACGTATAGTAAATATAACCCTAAAAAGAAGTTTGAGGTAAATTATCTTTTGAATTGATACTCATAGCAATAACTCTGGTTTGTCGAACCCGTACTAGCGTTGCGTTTTCACATTTAAAGCCGTATTGATTGCTAGAGCATAATCTTTCGGAAGTGATGAGTTCTCAAAATTATCATACAGCCACATAAAACCACCTTTGGTAACGCTAGGGCATTTTAGTTTCGACTTGCTTATGGTTCCGTATACGTTTCTGACACTTGAAGTATTCGAAGATAAGCCTAATGAGACGGGTAAACCAAAATTCCACTCGCAAGGTGAGTTGCCTGAGCCGCCAGAATATCCCTGCAAATAGATACGATCTAGAGCATTTGGATATTTAGCATTAACTTTTTTTATTAGTTGATTCCAATAATCAGGATCAGAATAAGGCACTATGGTTGATTTAAAGCCAATATAGGCCAACATGCGATGAAACTTAACGGATGACTGTAAATCCAGTTCTGATTCATCATCATTATTAAGGGCATCAACATCAGGGAAGGCTTTTTTTAGAGCCATAAAATTGCGATATAAAATGTTTTTTTTAATATCGCAATCTTGACTCTTTTTGCATTTCAATAACACTTTAATATTGTGATAAGTCGGTGAACCTGCTGCACTTAAACCAAATTCAATGCGCTTAATATGGCTGTTGCCTTTTTTTAAAGAGGCGACATCTCTTCTAAAGTTCGGATAGTCGTTATCTCCAATATAGTTACCGTTCTCAATAATCGGAAACTCTTCATTGATGTTTAAGCTACCATCTTTATGGATATGAATCGTCCAAATGATTAACGTATCAAATCCCGATTTTTTTAGTTCATTAATACTTGTTTCACGTTCTTTATACACGGGACCGCCAGCAAAAACCGCTGAGCTAGCAAAGCATACGTGTAGAAAAGATAGAGTAATAAGTAAAATCGTTAAGCTGAGTTTTTTCATCTAGTCTGCTTTTTATGTAAAACCTAGGGCCTGTTGATCTTTCGTGCTTATTTTTGCAGCGGTAAATTGGTTATCTTATGCAAGGCGGAGTTTGTGCAGTGTGGTTGCTCCACATAAACAAACGATAACGTAGCAGAAGTGACCAATTTACGCTGTCTTCGATGCTTTTGAGCACTTCCTGTTCTGTGTTGTGACCAGCTTACTTAGATTACTAAGCTTCACTGCTCACGCCTTGAACAGGTAAACGCTCAAATAGCACAAAATTTAAGCCTGAAAGATCAACAGGCCCTTACATAACTTAAATGATTTTTATCAATAATGCAGGTTAATAAAAGCAGTTATACAACTAATCTTCAGGTTCTAAGGTTTAATAACAACATCCCCAACTTGAATATTTTCGATTTCAGTTGCTTTACTCCACTCAACCACTGCAGTTTGTTCAGTAATTTGGGTGACTGTCAGCTCTGTATGGCTAGGTTGAGCTATTGTCTTAATGGATTGAAAGCGGGTGTGTAGGTCTTTTCTGAGTACCAATTTTAGCTTGTCACCAACTTGGATATTGTTTCGTCTACCAAGGTTAATAAGCAACTGCTTTTCATGCTTAACGATAAACGTACCCATCAATGGACGTTCTTTTAGCTGAGTATCTATTTCAAGTGCGATACTATTTAGTAAACGCTTGATGGCTTGACCATATTTTGAATGCCACAATTCTGTGGATGATGCAGATAGAATTTTGTTACGCTCAAATTCCCAAACTTCATTGATAAAGTACGTTTTTTGCCATATTTTTTCACCACTAATGGCATGGAATAAGTTTAGGTTGATTTGGAACTGACGGCTTGGGTAGTGTTCAACAAAATCCCAAAAGCTTTTAGGAGCAGGTACCACTTCTGCATTTAGAATATTACCGATGAGTACATACTGGCTATTGCTCATATCACCAATCCAGTTTGGCAGCTTTTGAGTATTATCTTCAAAAAAAGATTGCGATAAATTCAGGTTTTGGTCAGCTCTTAACTCAGGAAAAGACAATTTGGACTTCTGGGCTAAACTGTCAGATAGCTCTTCAGTGAGTGATTGCTGAAATCCTGATAATTGGCCGTAGCGAAGGTGTGCTGGGTTTGTTAAGTTCAATTGAGGTAAGAAGATACTAACCTTACCTGCGGTTTGAAAATGAGATTGGTGAGAGCTTATCTTCACATTGACGACAATAATGTCTTTTTGGATGCGCTCACTGATCAATTCTACTTGTTCACCGTCTAAGCGGTTGTTAAGAATTGTGTGTGATTGGTGGAATTGACTGTTAGTACTCTCACGGCTGCTATTGATGGTAATGCCATTTTCTAAATTTGCTGTTAGTAAAGCCGCTTCAATAGCCTGTTGACGGGCACTATTGATATCACCATCAATGATCTGTGCTTGACCTTGAAAATAAAAATCAGCGGGTTGAGTTACAGGCAGGAAGCCAAAAACTAAAAACAAAAAAACAAACGCACGATGCAACATTACCATGAAAAAAGCCAACCTTTTGACAGCATAAATTCTTCAGATTGAAGTAATACAAAATCCATACCCAGTTTTAAAATTTATGGTTGGTATTTATTTTGCTTGTTAATTTCTAATTAATAAAAAATGACGCAAAAAGTACTTATAAGCGGCAATATTTGTCGCAAATGGAGTCGGTGGGAGAAGCCCGTGAAACGAATATCAGCAGTCATTGGATGCGCGATGCTTTCAGCGTGTAGTCACTATCAAGTATCCATAACTCAAAATTCTCACGAACAAGAGATCAATCAGAAGATGATGATGCCAGCTAGCTGGGCCGCACAGGTTGTTTGGTCTATGAAAAAGCATCACGCGGAGTTTCCAAAAGACTTGCCTTTGGTGGTAACAACACCAGTAGCGGCGGAAGACTTCAATCAAAGTGCCAGTTTTACAAATCAGCTCCAGCAAGAGCTGATGACGGCTTTTAGCCGTGCAGGCTACATAGTGGCAGAGCCAAATGTCGCAGACAGATTAATGATAAAAGCTAACGGTGAGTTTGTTTTGAGTAGAGACTGGCAAGAATTGTCTGGTGATCTCGACATTGGCTTGCTCGTGGTGACGACCTACAGTCTTGGCTTAGCAAATGTGAAATTAAACACTCGTGTAATTAACGTTCAAAACAATCAAGTTGTTGCGGCGGAATCCAGTGTTATCCCTGTTTCATCGCTTGGCCAGTTTTTATCGCCAGCAGAAAAGGTCATAGAAAAAGATGGCATCTTGTATCGCAATGAATCAGCAGGAATGGCACAATTAAAGGATAAAAAGGGAAGACCATGAAAAAGTTAGCAATGGTATTGGCGTTTTTTTTGGTTGGATGCGCCAATTCAGATAGATATGTGCAGTGGGAAGCAGAAAAGCCAGAGCATTTTCCAAAACTCACGGCAATAGGTTACGCACCTTTGGCGGAGCAGCCGGGCAAAACTCAATCTAAACGGGTGCTATTGGCGATGCAAGCTTCTAAGCTTGCTGCATACCGAGAGCTAGCCGAGCAAGTTTATGGACAACAAATTACTGCGAAAACGACGGTAAAAGATTGGACGACTCAAAGCGAGAGTATTAAAACTTCGGTTACAGGGCTAATTCGAGGTGCAAAGGTAATTAAAACTTATGCAGCGGGGGATTTTTACGTTACTGAGTTAGAACTTGATTATCAAAAGGTGTGGGAACTATATCAGCATCGAAATAAGACTCAGAGAGTAAAGCGGGTGACATATTTTTAATTGTCCCAAGTGCATAAGAGTATTGAGTAGTTCTATGCCTCAATACTCTTATTCATCGAGGACATTGTTGAAGTATGTCCTTTGTCATCATAGGTAAGTGACGATGAGTTTTTACTGGCTTGTAAGGCTTGAGAAAGTCGATTAAAGCTTGCGATATTTTTCTCGATTAACTCAGAATTATGCTGGTTTAGGCTTTTGCATTCGCTAAGCAGTTGCTTTCCTTGCTCTGATTTTTGAAGCAATTCTTCAGAAGATTTTATGATTTCTACTGTATCAGGCTGGCCAAGAGTGTCATTATTTTGCTGGAGTTGATTTAGACACTCATTTTTTTGCTTGGCAATTTCAAGCAAGCGATCACCGCCTTGTGACGAAAGCGCCTCACTCTCATCAATGATAAGTTGCTTTAGGTGAGTCAGTAACCCAAGTTGCTGCTCAAGAATTGCTGCGATCTGAACCATTGTCTTACTTATTCAATGTCGTTGTTTTGGTCTTTATACAAGGCATTGAGCTCAGATTCAAAACTAGCGATGTTTTTTGCTAAGCTATCGGCATCAATTTTATAGCGACCTTCAGAAATCGCTTGTTTGATCCCAGACACTTTATTGTGGTCAACATCCGACATTAGCGACAAACGAGTTTGCATTTTTTGAAGCTGTTGTGCTTGAGACGTTAATTCAACAGAATCACCTTTCACTGGGTGAGGAGCATCATTAGCCGCATGTGTTTGAGGTGCATTTTCTGATTTAACAGCTACTTTGCGTACGTGAACGCGATTGTTAAGGCTATGATTTAGCTTGTTAGTATCTATAGGCATAGTATTTTCCAGCAAAATAGAGATCAGATCGTCTCATTATCGGCCATTAGAATTTAAACTTTAGGAAAAAATGCAGTTTTTTCTTCTTTAATCGTCATTTTACATTTTGACTTCAACTTCGCCAACCCCAATGACGTTTACTTCAATGATTTTGTTTGATTTACTGTTTCTTACACGAATTTTATCATTGGGATTGCCGTCATTAAGTGCCATACCAACCGTTTTGATTTGAAGGTTTGCACTTTTGGCAAAAATGGATACGATATCGCCTTTACAAACGTAACAAACGTTTTGTTGATAAATCACATTGCCTTTTCCTATACGACGTTTTAGCCGTGTCCCCACCAGCGCATTGAGTTGGTCAAACATGGCGCCTCTTAATCGTCTTTCATCAATTGATTTCATAATGACATCATCTGCTGTAATGACTTGGCCAGTAGATAAAATACGATTGGCTACTGCAACACGATAATAAATACTGACTTTTACAGACACAAATGATTGCCACAGGGCTTGATTAGCTTGCTTACAGCTAAGTTTTACAGTGGTTAATGCCTTCACTCGGTTGTTGCTGATCTTGGCTTGCATAGGAGCAACACAAGAGGGGAGCTTGAATCTATTATCTAGCCCTTGTGCTTTGATGGTTAATTCTGCATCAGAAGGGACTTGAATTTTAGAGCGAACCGTTTCAACGGCTAATGATTCAATAGATCCTAAGTCAGGAGTATATGGCTGAGCTGAAACACTAAATGGAAGCAGGAGAGCAAAAAATATAGAGAAATCAAGAGCAATAGAAAAGCGCAAAATGAGTCATCCGATATATATGATTTTTTTACATCTTTAGTCAAAAAATTGACAAAAGATAGGTAAATTTAAAATTATGTAAAATATTAAGCAATGGCTATGCCCGAGCGTTAAAATTGCTGTTAGTATACCCGCCATTATGGCGCTTTTTAAGTTTATGAAGGCAAGATTATGGCTGGGGTTTTAGAATCCGTAAATAAGCGGACACAATTGGTTGGTCAAAACCGCCTTGAATTATTATTATTCAGATTTGATGGTAATCAAAGGTATGGGATCAACGTTTTCAAAGTAAAAGAAGTGCTTCAGTGTCCACCATTAACTGTCTTGCCTAAGTTAAACCCTCATGTGCGTGGGGTTGCTCATATTCGTGGTCAAACGATTTCTGTTATTGATTTAAGTGCGGCTACAGGTGGTCGACCAGTTTCAGATCTCAGTAAAAGCTTTGTCATTATCTCTGAGTACAATAGAAGTACACAGGGTTTTTTAGTGAACTCGGTAGAGCGCATTATTAATTTGAACTGGGGTGATATTATGCCGCCGCCAAAAGGGGCGGGTAAAAGCTCGTATTTGACGGCAGTGGCAGAACTTGAGAATGAATTAATTGAGATTTTGGATGTAGAAAAAATCCTCGATGAAATATCCCCTGTTAAAACGAGTTTGAGTAATGAAGTTGAAACACAATTAGGTAAAGAGAGTAATGAAGACTTTCAAATACTGGTTGTGGATGATTCATCTGTGGCACGCAAACAAGTTGTTCGTGCGTTGAGTGCCTTAAACTTGAATATTCAGACCGCCAATAATGGCCAGCAAGCTTTAGATTTTTTAAAGGGCTTAGCTCAAGATTGCACTAATGTTTCGGCACGGTTGCCATTGATCATTTCAGATATTGAAATGCCGGAAATGGATGGGTATACGCTAACGGCTGAAATTAGGGATGATCCTAAGCTAAGCAACATAAAAGTCGTGCTTCATACTTCACTTAGTGGCGTATTTAATCAGGCAATGGTCGAAAAAGTCGGGGCTGATGACTTTATCGCTAAGTTTAATCCTGATGATTTAGCGTCTACTGTAAACAATCATTTAAACCTTTAGGTGATTATTTTTTACAATAAATTGGAACAACTTTATATCTCATCGGACGAGAGCAGACGCTGTTTAATAAAGCAATAATCAGCGGTTGTGAATGCTAAGATAGCATCGCTGTAAGAATAAAAACTAGATCGACTTTCGTGGGAAGAATAGAGTGCCGCAAAACCAATTATCGCAAGACGAATACAAAAGATTTACCACTTTTTTAGAGCAACACAGTGGTATTGTTTTAGGTGACAGTAAGCAGTATTTAGTGCGTAGTCGCCTATCTCCTTTGGTGGCACTATATAAACTTAATGATATAACAGAGGTAGCTCAAAAAGCGATTGATGGCAGTATGCGTCAATTAAGGTTGGATGTTATTGATGCTATGACCACCAATGAAACTTTGTGGTTTAGAGACTCTTACCCATTTGAACTGCTAACAAAAACCGTCTTTCCAGAGTATGCTGAACAAAATCGCCCACTAAAAATATGGTCGGCTGCTTGTTCATCGGGTCAAGAGCCATATTCGATAGCGATGACTGCGCTAGAATATCAGCAAAAGAATCCCTTAGCTTTCAAACGCGGGATTTCAATATTAGGGACAGATCTTTCTCCTTCAATGCTCGAAAAAAGCAGTATGGGTGAATATGACGCATTAGCCTTAGCTCGTGGTTTATCTGAAAGCCGCAAACGTCAGTTTTTTGAAAGTAATGACCAATCAGGTATGCGAGTAAAAGCTGATGTTCGTGATTTAGTCAGCTTTCGAAATCATAACCTGTTAGAAAGTTATAGTTTATTAGGTAAATTTGATGTCATTTTTTGTCGTAATGTGTTGATCTATTTTTCGCCTGCGGCAAAGTCTAAAATCTTGCGGCAATTCGCTGCCGCCTTAAATCCTAATGGTGTACTGTTTTTAGGCGCATCTGAGTCTATCACTGGGCTGTGTGATGATTTTGAAATGATCCGTTGTAGCCCTGGAATTTTTTACCGCAAGAAGTCTTAACTACCCTTTTCTTTTTTTGGCATAGCAATTGCTTTTTAGCTGTTAATTACAGTTAAAAGGCAATTTTATGGCGCTCAGTTTTGATAAAGCTCTCGGCATACATCAACACACGTTAGGCATACGCGCTAAACGTGCTGAGGTATTGTCGAGTAATATCGCAAATGCAGATACCCCAAACTATAAAGCCCAAGATGTTGATTTTTCGCAGGCATTAAAACAAGCCTCGTCTAAACAACGTGGCGTTGGGCTTGGGGCAACACATCAAAACCACTTTTCTCTTCAAAGCAGTTTGCAATCTCAAACCAAATATCGTGTGCCTGATCAACCGGATACGGGAGATGGTAACACTGTCGATATGCAGCAAGAGCAAGCGGCATTCATGGAAAACGCCTTGGAATATCAAATGTCTTTGGGCTTTCTCGAAAGCAAATTTATGGGACTAAAAAAGGCAATTAGAGGCGAATAATCATGAGCTTATTCAATATTTTTGAGGTGTCAGGCTCTGGCATGTCAGCGCAATCGGTACGCCTGAATACGACAGCAAGTAACATTGCCAATGCGGATGCGGTTTCAAGTAGTGTTGATGAAACCTATCGTGCAAGACATCCAGTGTTTGCGGCTGAAATGACAAAGGCATCCGCTTCTCAAGCTCAAAATCAGCCCTCGTCTATGAAAGTGGCGGTAAAGGGTATTGTCGAAAGCGACAAGCCTCTCATTAAAGAGTTCTCTCCAGATCACCCCATGGCAGACACTGATGGCTTCATTTATAAGCCGAATGTGAACGTGATGGAAGAGATGGCTGACATGATTTCAGCGTCGAGAACTTATCAAATGAACACACAAGTTGCAGATGTGGCAAAGAACTTGCTTCAACAAACACTACGCATGGGGAAATAGCTCTGTGATTGAAAGGAGTGAGGTATGAGTTCTGTAGGCCAAACAACAGGTAACCCGTTTTTAGATTCAATACAGCTAAAGGGAAAACCTGAGACTCCGCCGTCGAATAATAATCAGCAACTGACACAACAAGATTTTTTCAAGCTGCTGAGTCAGCAATTGTCGCATCAAGATCCGTTCAAGCCAGTTGAGAACGACAAGATGATTGCACAGATGTCGTCATTTGCCACGGTAGATGGGATCACCAAGCTTAATGCTGAAATTACCAACATGAACAAGACCATGACATCTAGTCAGGCGCTTCAGGCTTCAAGCCTTGTTGGTCGAAAAGTGTTGGTTCCATCGAATGAAGGCTATTTGGCTCCTGGTGCTAATGAAATGAAAGGCGTTGTAAGCGCTGTTAAACCGATTAAAGAAATTCTTGTTCGTGTTGAAGATGAAAAAGGCCAGCTTGTTAAAACCTTCAAAGTAGATGGCAGCGCTGGTGGCAACATCGACGTGAAGTGGGATGGCAAAGACAAAGACGGCAACACTATGCCATCTGGCAAATACAAATTTAAAGCTACGGGCTCTGTTGACGGTAAGTCACAAGAATTGCCTACATCGACTTTTGCTCACGTGACCAGTGTTTCTTTGGGGAATGCCCAAACCGGTGCGGTATTAAATCTTAAAGGCGTTGGTGGCATTAAGCTTGCTGACGTTCTAGCCGTATCAGAAAGCTAAGTCGCAAATCGTAAGCGCTTTATTGGAAAAAAATTCGGCGAGGAGCTCGCCAGTACATTATTGATGCAGAACAGGGGAACTTTATGTCGTTCAACATCGCTTTAAGTGGCATAGAAGCCGCACAGAAAGACTTAAACACCACTGCAAATAACATTGCAAATGCAAATACTATTGGTTTTAAAGAGTCTCGTGCTGAATTTGCAGATGTATATGCCAACAGTATTTTCTCTAACAGTAAAACCAATGTTGGTGGTGGTGTAACTACAACTCAAGTTGCACAACAGTTTCATCAAGGTAGTTTGCAGTTTACAAAAAACTCATTAGATATGGCCATTAGCGGTGGTGGTTTCTTTGCAACATCCAGCGACCCTAATTCGAATGATTTAACGTATACACGTGCCGGAGCATTTAAGCGCAGTAAAGATGGTTTTATCGTCGATTCGGCAGGTAACTATTTGCGTACTTTTCCAGTAGATAAAGATGGTAACTCTACCTCTGTTAGCTTAACAACGACCAGACCCGTCAAAATTCCAGATACTGCAGGTAGTCCAGTAAAAACCGAAAATATCGGTATGAGAATGAATCTAAATGCGGGACAAAAGCCAAAAGATCCGGCTAATTTTGACCCTAAGGATTCGGATACCTTTAATAACTCAACCGCAGTAACTTTTTATGATTCACTCGGTGAGCCGCACGTGTTAACTACTTATTATGTTAAGCCACCAAATGCGTCACATGATAATGAAAGTAACTGGGTTGCGTTTTATGCGGTAGACGGTAAGCGATTAGATGTTGATACGCCAAATGCTCAAACATATCGCACTGATACCAATGGTGACGGTACTCCAGATGGTACGGCTAGCGCGACAAATGCAGGCGGATGGAAAGGCTCTGTTATTAAGTTTGATAACACGGGTAAATATACGGGCAGTAATCCGGCAAATATTAAGACGGTGAACTTAGGCTCGTTACCAGATTTCCCTCCAGGGGCGGATGGTAGTCAAGTGTTAAACTTGAAATTCAATAATCCAACGCAATTTGCGGCACCATTTGAAACGACTCAATTAACTCAAGATGGTACAACGGTTGGACGCTTGACCAATGTTCAGGTTGGTGCTGACGGTTTAATCAATGCCAGTTATAGTAATGGTAAGACGGTTCCACTAGCACGAATTGCGTTAGCAAGGTTCCCTAACGAGCAAGGTATGAGCCAAGTAGGTAATACTTCATGGCGTGCAAGTTTAGAGTCAGGTAAAGCGCTGGCGGGTGAACCAAACAGTGGTACTTTTGGTAGCATTCGTTCATCGGCTCTTGAGCAGTCAAACGTAGACTTAACCACTGAAATGGTGGACTTGATTTCGGCGCAGCGTAACTTCCAAGCCAACTCGCGTACGTTAGAAGTAAACAACACGCTACAGCAAACCATTCTTCAAATTCGTTAATACTTCCGGATAGAGCTTAATCTAATGGTTAGGCTCTTTAATTAACAGATAAGCTCACACGTAATATTCAGAAGAATTTCTGTTATAAGCCGCCAGACTTTGAAATTGCTCTGCGGTCACGGGTATATACCTATCTTCTATAGGGGGATGGGACTCTGTTGTGGAGATAGCTAAATATTCCTTAAACTGTTTTTTCAAACCCCTCGAATATTTATTTACAAGTAATCGTTCTTTGGGCTCAGAAGAACTACAACAACTTAGCAATCCTGAACGTTTAGGTGGGGTTTCTACTCGAACTTGATGAAAATCATATTGATGCTCATCGACTTTAGTGAATCGAAAAACATAAGAATAAGTTAGATTATTGACGAACCCAACTTCTACAACATCAGCTGTTGTTTCAGGAGCTCCTTGCTTAATTTGTTCAAGTTGTAGGGCGGACAATGGGAACTGACTCCCATTCCATTCTGGGGCAGGGTTAATTTCTATCGTTCTATACATATATTTCTGCTTCAGTTTGTCTTAATAGCATCATGTCTTATGTGTTGAATAAACAGTAAATATTTTTTTGCTATTACATATTGTTTTTGCGGTTGTTACTTTATATGTGGGCAATAGTGTCATTACTTCGCTATTTTCTCAGCCCCAAGAATTATATCTTTTACGTGCGTTTTTGAAGGTATCGCATAAGGCATAACTTTTAAAATCGTTTGTATAAAGAGGTAGAGATACGCCACAAGGTCGTTTTTGGTGGGATATCAACCACTGTGATTGATCTTTCGATGATTTGATTTTGAACACGTCACCATTATGAAATTTTATGATGACGGTTTGTTGGCTTTTCGATGCTAATTTAAAGGCATTATCTAAAGCGTTAAATTGTTGTTTTGATGGCAGCCCATAAGTTCTAGAAAGGAAATACCAGTCAAGAGAAAAATTAAGTTGAACGGTTTTTGTACACATATAAAGCCTGTTTAGCTGCCTGCATTTTCATAGTTTTCTTTCCATATATTTTTGAATTATTTCGGGGGTACCTATTTCACCCTTTATTGTGCCATTGTCTCTGTGCCTTAATGTATAAATTGAACTTAAGTTTCTAGACATAGCAGTGGGTTTTTCAACAGTATGCTGCCGTGATAAACAACATCTAGGTTTACACAGCTGGACGAAAACTAAAGAGTGCGCTTCACTCTTGCGAGCTAGAAACATTTTATTATCAGAAAATATAATTACCGCTTCGGTAACATCATTTTGAAACGTCTGATTTACGCCTTGAACAAATTTTTTATGTTCATTGATTTGGTGAGATGAAAATTGCTTTGCTTTTTTATCCCAATCAAGACTAAAGTTAAACGAACATTGAGCTGGTAACATTATTATTGACCATTATATTTTTTTTCATAATCCTTTGTTTCATTTAGCTTTTCAAATACAAAAAAGTACTTTCTTATAATCTTCCTCTTTTTCATCTTGAAGCACCAATATTCAAATTGGCACGTTCAATGCTTTATCCAGTCAAATGTTGAATTTTTGACGGATAGGCAATTGGACAAACTTCTCTATATCGCCACCAGTGGCGCTAAGCAAAATATGGCTGAATTGGCAGTACGAGCCAATAACCTTGCTAATGCCAACACTGACGGTTTTAAAGCTGATATGGCGCAAGCTCGCTCAATGCAAGCCTTTGGTGAAGGTTTGCCAACACGCGTGTTTGCGATGACTGAATTGCCAAGCAGTAATTTCCAAGCCGGAGCTTTGCGTACTACAGGCAGAGACTTAGACATAGCCATCAATGGTGATGGTTGGGTTGCTGTTCAAGGCAAAGATGGTCAAGAAGCTTATACCCGTTCAGGCAGCTTAAGTTTTGACGCAACGGGTTTATTACAAAACGATCGAGGTAACCCAATTATGGGGGAGAACGGTCCGATTGTACTGCCAATACCTATCCAGAAAATCGAAATATCTCAAGACGGTACCATTTCAGTTCGCCCACAAGGTGCACCAGCTGAAGTGATTGAAGTTGTCGACCGAATCAAGTTGGTCAATCCCAATAATCAAGATCTTACACGCGGTGAAGACGGTTTATTTCGTCAAATCAATGGCCAAATTGCGCCAGCAGATCCTGATGTAAAAGTAGAAAGTGGTGCTATCGAAAGCAGTAACGTCAGCCCTGTAGAAGAGATGGTGGCTCTGATTGATATTCAGCGTCAATTCGAAATGCAGGTGAAATTGATGAAAACCGCAGAAGAAAACGATCGAGCCTCAGCACAGATGGTTCGTATTTAGGGAATCTATAAGAATATAAAGGTGAATTATGCATCCTGCATTATGGATAAGTAAAACTGGCTTAGATGCCCAGAAAACCGATATTTCGGTGATTTCGAACAATATTGCAAACGCGAGTACGGTTGGTTTTAAAAAGAGCCGTGCCGTATTTGAAGATTTGCTCTATCAGAATGTGAATCAAGCTGGTGGCATTAGTGCCGCTAATACCAAGTTGCCAAACGGTTTAAATGTTGGCGCAGGTACTAAAGTCGTTGCCACTCAAAAGTTATTCTCTCAAGGCAATATGGTAACGACGGATAACTCATTAGATTTGATGATTGAAGGCCCTGGCTTTTTTGAGGTGCAAATGCCTGACGGCAGTATTTCGTACACGCGTAGTGGCCAATTCAGTAGAGATGACCAAGGACAAATCGTAACTTCAGGCTCAGGCTTTGTGGTTCAACCTGCAATCACTATTCCGCAAGACGCTAAGAGCATTACGGTCTCAGCTGAAGGTGAAGTGTCGGTCAAGGTTCCGGGTGCAGCTGAAAACCAAGTGATCGGTCAATTCACCATGTCTGACTTTATCAATCCATCAGGTTTAGAGCCTATGGGACAAAATTTATACCTTGAAACTGGTGCAAGTGGGGCGCCAATTCAAGGCGTTGCAGCTTTAAATGGCATGGGCGCTATTCGTCAAGGTGCACTAGAAACTTCAAACGTTAACGTTACCGAAGAGTTGGTCAACCTTATTGAAAGTCAACGTATCTACGAAATGAACTCCAAGGTGATTTCGTCAGTAGATCAAATGTTGTCTTACGTTAACCAGAATCTTTAGGAGTAGATAATGTTGCGTTTATTAGTGGTGGCTAGTGCATTAATGCTGACAGCCTGTGCTTCGACAACAAAGAAGCCGATTCCTGATGATCCCTATTATGCACCTGTGGTGCCTCAGGCTGCACCAACCCACAATGAACCAACAGGCTCTATTTTCCTCGATAGCCAAGCTGCGAATTTATATACCGACAAACGAGCACATCGAATCGGTGACATCATTACCGTTAAACTTACTGAATCTACTCAAGCTCGTAAAAGTGCGACTAATGGCATCAAAAAAGGCAATGCCTTCAAGATTGATCCATTTAGATTAGGCGGGCAAACCGCAACCATTAATGGCAACCCAATTGACTTAAATTATAAGGATAAATTTGATTTAAGCCGTGAAGCGGATGCCGACCAAAGCAATAGCTTATCCGGCAATATTTCAGCACACGTCATGGAAGTGCTGGCTAATGGCAATCTCGTTATTCGAGGTGAGAAGTGGATCACCATCAACAACGGTGAAGAGTTTATTCGAGTGACTGGCGTAATTCGCTCCGAAGATATTATGCCTGATAACACCATCGAATCCCCCAAAATTGCGAATGCCCGTATTCAATACAGTGGTACTGGTACCTTTGCTGAATCTCAAAAAGCAGGGTGGTTATCTAAATTTTTCCTCGGTGATTGGTGGCCTTTTTAGGAGTTAAGTCATGAAAGCAAAAATTATTTTCGGCTTATTGCTTGCTGTCATTTCCACAAGCAGCTTTGCTCAGCGCATTAAAGATATCGCTAATATTCAAGGTATTCGTGACAACCAATTAGTTGGCTATGGCTTAGTGGTGGGCCTACCGGGTACGGGTGAGCGAAATCGCTATACCGAACAAACCTTTAAAACCATGTTGAAAAATTTTGGTGTCAATTTACCAAATGGTGTTCGTCCAAAAATCAAAAATTCAGCGGTTGTTGCGCTTAGCGCCACAATGCCTCCATTTATTAAAACTGGTCAAACAATGGATGTGACGGTTTCAAGCATTGGTGAAGCTAAAAGCTTGCGAGGAGGGACTTTACTGCAAAGCTTCCTTAAAGGGATTGATGGAAAAATCTATGCCATTGCACAAGGTAATTTGATTGTGAGTGGGTTTAGTGCCGAAGGTCGTGATGGTTCTAAAGTCATTCAAAACACACCCACAGTCGGGCGCATTCCTAGTGGGGCAATAGTCGAGCGTGAGGTGATTTCACCTTTCACTCATGGTGACTACTTAACTTTTAATTTATTACGCCCTGATTTTTCATCGGCTAAACGAGTCGCAGATACCATTAATGATTTACTGGGTGGCGGTATAGCGCAGCCATTAGATGCGACTTCAATTCGTGTCAGTGCCCCACGTGATCCTTCTCAGCGTGTATCTTATTTAGCGACCATTGAAAATCTACAAGTCGATTTAGCGACTGAATCAGCAAAGGTCATTGTTAACTCTCGTACAGGTACCATTGTTGTTGGTCAGCAGGTGCGCTTGAAGCCCGCAGCCATTACCCACGGTGGGTTAACCGTCAGTATTAAAGAATCGTTGCAGGTGTCTCAGCCTAACAAATTGTCACTAGGGCAAACCGTTGTGACGCCTGATTCTGATATCGATGTCAATGAAAAGAACAAGCGCATGTTTTCCTTTAAGCCTGGAACCTCGTTGGATGAATTGGTTCGTGCAGTTAATTTAGTTGGTGCAGCGCCATCTGACGTATTAGCTATTTTAGAAGCCCTAAAGTTAGCAGGCGCCTTACAAGGCGAGTTGATCATTATTTAAGACGGACTGGGCAAATGGACAAGTTTTCAAACGCATCAAACATGTTGGAACTCGGAGGCTTAGATAGACTTCGTTCTCGTGTTCAAAACAATGACAAAGACGCCATCAAAGAAGTTGCCAAGCAATTTGAAGGTATCTTTGTTCAAATGCTGATGAAAAGCATGCGTGATGCAAACGAAGTGTTTAAATCAGACAGTCCATTCAACACTCAATACACGGCATTTTATGAACAAATGCGCGATCAGCAAATGGCCAATGATATCTCAGATAAAGGCGTATTAGGGCTTGCTGACTTAATGGTGCAGCAACTATCACCAGAAACCAGCAACATAAGACCTGCATCGACACTTCGCACTGATAGCTTACCTACTACTGTGTTGAACAGTAAAACTGTTACCCCTAAAGCTGAAAAATTGGATGAAATAGTTAGCGGCAAAGTGTTGCCGTCTCAGTCTTTTGATACGCCAGATGACTTTGTTAAACAGCTTTATCCTCATGCCAAACAAGCCGCAGATAAATTAGGAACAACACCTGAAGTATTACTCGCTCAATCCGCTTTAGAAACGGGGTGGGGTAAAAAAATGGTGCGTCAATCGGATGGTTCTGTGAGTAATAACCTGTTCAATATTAAAGCCGATCAAAGATGGAATGGTGATAAAGCCAGAGTTTCAACCCTTGAATTTGAAGGTGGTGTGGCGAATCGCCAGCAGGCTGACTTTAGAGTTTATGACTCAATCAAAGACAGTTTTGATGACTTTGTGAATTTCCTTTCAAGTAATCCGCGTTACCAACAAGCGTTGGATGTCGCCAAAGATCCCGAAAAATTCATAACTGGCATACAAAATGCTGGTTACGCAACAGATCCCAATTACGCCAAGAAAGTGTTAGCAGTTATGAAAGGCATTGCTGCTCAGTAACTTCTTTTTTGAGTAGAACTTTCGACAAGTTTACTCAGGCGCTAGGAACAAAAAACAATAAATTGGAACAGCTGTTATGTCTAATGATTTAATGAATATTGCTCGCAATGGTGTGCTGACGTCACAGTCACAACTAAGTGTAACCAGTAACAATATTGCCAACGTAAATACAGATGGCTATAACAGGCAAGTTGCCACTCAATCTACCTTAGATGCTCGAAAAATAGGAAATCACTTTTTCGGTGCAGGTGCTTATGTTTCCGATGTAAAACGCATTTATAACGAATTTGCTACTCGTGAGCTTCGCATTGGAGCGACAGGCTTATCAGAGGCGCAAACTCGACTTTCTAAAATGAATGAGATGGATCAGCTTTACTCAAAAATCGGTAAAGGTGTGCCTGATAGCTTAAATGATCTGCAAAACAACATTAACCGCTTGGGTGATACGCCCGATGATCTAGGTATTCGCGGCAGCATCATCTCTTCAGCAAAGCATCTGGCTAAAACCATTAATCAAATGGAAAGCCATTTGAATAGCCAGTTTAAAAACACCAATGGTCAGATAGATGCTTCTCTAAAGCGAATTAATGCGTTAACCAAAGAGCTTGGCAACATCAATCAAGAATTGATGGAAGGAAATACTAAAAATAGCCAACTGCTAGACAAACAAGACAGCCTGTTAAAAGAGCTCAGCGAATACGCCAACATCAATGTTATTCCGCTCGAGGGCGGCGGTAAAAGTGTCATGCTGGGTGGCTCGGTCGCTTTGGTTTCAGGTGCTAAAGCCATGCAGTTAGAAAGTAAAGCTGGCGATCCATTTCCAAATGAAACGCGTTTAGTAGTGAAGTCTGGTGATAATGAAACCTTAGTTTCGTCAAAAAATTTAGGTGGTCAACTGGGTGGCTTATTCGAATTCAGGCAAGACACGCTTATCTCAGCCAAAAATGAACTAGGCCAATTTGCCCTAGGGATTGCCGATGCTTTTAATCAAGCACAAGCCAAAGGCATTGACTTAAATGGTCAAGTTGGCAAGCCGATTTTTCAAGACATTAATGATCCTGCTATGGCAAATGGCCGTGCTGGAAAATTTAAAAGCAACACTGGAACCGCAAGCCTTTCCGTCAATATTGATGATGTCACCAAATTGACAGGCGCAGAGTATGAACTGAGCTTTGACGGTACTGATTATACGTTAACGGATAAAGCAACGGGTAAATCACAAAACTTAACCCTAGATACTTCAACAACACCAAACCAACTAACAGGTGGTGATGGTTTTAGTATTCAAATCAAATCTGGGGCGTTTGCTAACAAAGACAAGTTTACCATTCGTCCAACTTCTGGTGCGGCAAGCGGCATTGAAGTGGCAATGAAAGATCCAAAAGAAATTGCCGCCGCTAAAGCCAAAATTACTGAGCCAGACAGCAACTCAGGTAATACCAAAGTCAAGCTTACGGCAATCAACGACCGCAGTGCGGCCAACTTCCCGAAAGACGGTAAGCCCCTTACTTTTGAAATTAATACCAGCACAACACCAAAAACCTTCACGGTATTTGATAAAGACGGCAATCGCATTGGTGCAGCAAACCAGACGTTTACTGGCAATAAAATCAGTGCTCATGGTATCGAATTTGAAGTGAATTCTACCTCAGGTGCAACCGATAAATTCACCTTCGATTTATCAGTAAACAAAGGTGATAACCGTAATGCCGTTGAAATGGCTAAGTTGTCTACCGATTTTAAAATGAACAATGGCTCAACTTCGCTTATTGACGTTTTTGAAAATACCAAACAAGACATAGGTAGCCAAACCAGTTCTGCACAAATTCAACTCAACAGTGCTACCGAAGTGTTTAAGCAAGCTGAAAACCGAGTACTAAGTGAATCAGGCGTCAACCTAGATGAAGAAGCGGCAAATCTAATGCGCTTTCAAAAATCCTATCAAGCGTCAGCTCGTGTAATGACAGTGGCCAATCAAGTATTCGATAGCTTGATGAGTGCGATGAGATAGGGAGCAAGGAAATTAATTATGAGAATATCAACAGCCCAATTTCATCAGCAAAATCTAGGCAACATTCTTCAGCGTCAATCGAATACCAGTAAGATCATGGAGCAGATTGCAACAGGTAAGCGTGTCAATACAGCAGGCGATGATCCTGTCGCTTCAGTTGCCATTGATAACTTAAAGCAACAAAACAAGTTGACGGATCAATATCTAAAAAATATCGACTATGCCAAAAATCATTTAGCCCAAACCGAATCTCACCTTGGCAATGCTGAAAACATTGGTCGCAGCTTAAAAGATCAAATGTTGAGTGTTTTAAATGGTACTCATACCGACGCCGAGCGGCAGACCATTGCCAAAAAAATGCGCAGCGATTTAGAAGCTTTGCAGCAAGTTGCCAATAGCCGTGATGAGTCGGGAAATTATTTCTTCTCAGGTTTTAAAACCGATCAGCAACCATTTGAATTTTCAGGTAGCTCACCACGAAGCATTAGTTACAAAGGTGATGATGGAGTGCGCAACTCAGTAGTTGCCGAAGGTGTTGTGCTGGGTTCGAATGTTTCCGGCAGTCGTGCCTTTATGGATGGCAAAAATGCCTTAGGTGATTACAGCGCCAAATATTCGGCGAATCAAAGTGGCAAGTTTCAAATCTCAGAGGCAAAAATTGCCAATTCTTCGGCACATGTTGCCGCAAATTACAGCATTAACTTTGTTGATAACGGTTCAGGTGGCATAAATGTCGAAGTTAAAAACGGTAGCAACACTGTTTTAGCTGCAACACCATTCGATCCTAAAAACCCTATTAGCTTTAATGGCGTCGAAGTAAAGATAGATGGCACGCCTAAAGCGGGTGATAGCGTGGGGATAAGCCCACAAGCCAATACTAATATCTTTGATACGGTTGAGAAAACCATTGCGCTATTAGAAAAGGGAAATGTGCAATCTGAAGCAGGAAAAGCAGAACTGGCACAGCAATTGAATAACTTAAACCAAGGAATAAATCAAATCGGTTTAGCCAGAAGTGAGGCAGGTGTCAGTTTACAAAATAGCGAGAGCTACATAACAAGACATCAAGACACCAAGCTCGCAAATAAAGAAGCACTTTCAAAGCTAGAAGATTTGGATACCGCCAAAGCCATAACGGATTTAAATCGAGAACAGTTAGCACTGAAAGCTGCATCAAGTGTGTATACCAAAGTCAGTAACACTTCGTTATTTGATTTTATATAACAAGAAGTAATTAAAAACTTTTTCTGGCTAAACAACAAATTCAAAACACAAAGTAGCCGAGCGGTTGGCTTAGGCTGAATGTTAAGGGGAAAACAATGATTAGTGTAAATACTAACGTTACTTCAATGAAGGCCCAAGGGAACTTAGGTAAAGCCAACATGGGCGTTCAAACTTCTATGGAGCGTCTTGCATCTGGTATGCGTATTAACAGCGCAAAAGATGATGCGGCAGGTCTACAGGTTTCTAATCGTCTAACCAGTCAGATCAATGGTCTTGGTGTTGCAAAACGTAATGCTAACGATGGTATTTCGATTGCTCAAACCGCTGAAGGTGCGATGCAAGAGTCGACGAATATTTTGCAACGTATGCGTGACCTTTCTTTGCAATCAGCTAACGGCTCTAACTCAGCTAAAGACCGTGGAGCAATGCAAAAAGAGCTTTCAGCATTACAAGAAGAGTTGACCCGTATTTCAGATACCACAACCTTTGGTGGTCAAAAGCTACTTGATGGTTCATATGGTACACAGGCATTCCAAGTAGGTTCAGACGCTAACGAAACAATTTCTATTACTCTTTCCGATGTCGGGGCAGATAAGCTGGCTCAAGATGGAGAAAACATTACCGCGGGTGGTTTGACTGCAGCATCTGTTGCTGAATTAACGTCTGGTAGCAATGATGGTGGTGTTGCTGCATTTAATGATGGTAGCGCCTTTACGGTAAACATTGGTGATGCCAAAAACGTTGAAGAAGTGGCTAAAAAACTAAATGAAGCATTTGCTGGCCGCGCTAACACTAGAGAGATTTCAGCAAAAGTTAACGATGCAGGTGGTATTGAGTTTACTGGTTCTGTTGCAAATGGTGGCGCATTCGCTATTGATGGCGCCAACATGAAAAAAGATGACGGTTCCTCTGCTACGGTTACTGCCAACACTCACATTGTTGCAACGGCTTTGGGTGGTGCTAATAGCGCTAGCATCAACACCCTAGATATCTCAACAGCAAACGGTGCTCAAGCCGCGATTGGTAAAATTGACGCAGCTATTGAGCAAATCGATAACCAGCGTGCAGATCTAGGTGCGGCACAAAACCGTATGAGCCATACGATTAACAACCTTGGCAACATTGAAAATAACGTTTCTGATGCTCGTAGCCGTATTCAAGATGTTGACTTCGCTAAAGAAACGGCACAGCTGACTAAAGGACAGATTTTGTCTCGTACATCTTCAGCGATGTTAGCCCAAGCTAATCAATTACCACAAATTGCACAGTCGCTATTAGGTTAATAGCGACTCTTAAAAAATTAAAAAATAAGATCGGCCGGGCAGTTGGCTTTGGCTAAATTTTAAGGGGAAAAACATGATTAGTGTAAACACTAACGTTACTTCGATGAAAGCCCAAGGAAACTTAGGTAAAGCCAACATGGGCGTTCAAACTTCTATGGAGCGTCTTGCATCTGGTATGCGTATTAACAGCGCAAAAGATGATGCAGCAGGTCTACAGGTTTCTAACCGCCTAACCAGCCAAATCAATGGTCTTGGAGTAGCAAAGCGTAACGCTAACGATGGTATTTCGATTGCTCAAACCGCTGAAGGTGCGATGCAAGAATCCACGAATATTTTGCAACGTATGCGTGACTTATCTTTACAATCGGCAAACGGCTCTAATTCAGCTAAAGACCGTGGAGCAATGCAAAAAGAATTATCGGCACTTCAAGATGAGTTAACTCGTATTTCTGACACCACTACTTTTGGTGGTCAAAAGCTTCTTGATGGTTCATATGGAACGCAAGCCTTCCAAGTGGGTTCAGATGCTAACGAAACGATTTCAGTAACTCTAGAAGATGTGGGCGCAGATAAGTTGGCTCAGTCTCGTGCGGTTAACGCTGGTGCTATTAACAAGGCGGGAGTCGACTCCCTGTTTAATGGTGGCGATAGTGGTAAATTGGTTTTTACTTATGACTCAAATGGCGCTGCTGCTGGTGGTGATACAGACATTGAAGTTGACCTTAGTAAAGCTAAAGATGCAGGTGGTGTAGCGGAAGCAATTAATAAAACACTTTCTGATAAAGGCTACAATATCACTGCAAATGTTGAGACTGCACCTAATGGTGATAAATCCATTTCGTTTACTGGTGATTTCGAAAATGGTGTAGCAACGTTTGCGCTTGATGCGTCAAAATCTAGACAAGGCGACGGCACGACTGCTTTAGCGGGAGCTACAGTTACAGCCATTGGCTTTAATGGTGACAACTCTGCAAACGTAAGTACTCTTGATATTTCTACAGCTGGTGGCGCACAATCGGCACTTAAAACTATCGACAAAGCCATTGAACAAATTGACAACCGCCGTGCTCATTTAGGTGCAGTGCAAAACCGTATGAGTCACACGATTAATAACCTAGGTAATATTGAAAATAATGTTTCTGATGCTCGAAGCCGTATTCAGGATGTCGATTTTGCTAAAGAAACAGCGCAGCTGACGAAAGGGCAAATTTTGTCGAAAACGTCTTCGGCAATGTTGGCTCAAGCTAACCAGTTACCACAAATTGCGCAGTCGCTATTGGGGTAAGTAGCTTAACTTACTAGTACTTTCAAACGACGTGATAGCTTGTCTACCACGTCGTTTTTTATTAGTTGTCTATAGGCACAGAATACAATTGTGCTCACCTCCTAATTTTCAGATTAGATAATTACGCTCCCTTTTAAGACAAATTTCTTCTTACATAACAGAGCCGTTTTTCCAAATTGCGATTTATCTTAAAAACATTTTTTAAATTTTTCTAAAGTCCTATTCATTCCTGCCGTTAACTTAATTGTAACCATTAACTAAGTCTGGCTGAGTTGAACTAAGTGGAATCAGTCAGGTAAACAGAGGACATGAAGATGATCTCAGTCAATACCAATGTGACTTCCATGAAAGCTCAAGGCAACCTAGGCAAAGCTAACATGGGTGTTAAAACCTCTATGGAGCGTCTTGCTTCAGGAATGAGAATTAACGGCGCTAAAGATGATGCCGCTGGTTTGCAAATTTCAAACCGTTTAACCAGTCAGGTAAATGGTCTTGATGTGGCAAAGCGTAATGCTAACGATGGTATTTCTATTGCTCAAACCGCGGAAGGTGCGATGCAAGAGTCTACTAACATCTTACAGCGTATGCGTGACCTATCTTTACAATCAGCGAACGGCTCTAACTCTGCAAAAGACCGTGGTGCAATGCAAAAAGAAATTGTTGCTTTGAAAGACGAGCTGACTCGTATTTCTGATACAACTTCTTTCGGTGGTCAAAAGCTGCTTGACGGTTCATATGGCACTCAGTCATTTCAAGTAGGTTCAGAAGCAAATGAGACTATTTCGATTTCTCTTTCTGATGTTGGTGCAGATAAACTGGAAAAAAGCGGTAAGACCGTTGCAGGTGAGTTAACTGCAGCTGAAATTACAGCGACAGTTGGCGGCGCAGGAGATGGTGAAATTTCATTTTCTTATACAGCATCAGGTGGTTCTGCTGAGACATTAAAAGCGGACATTTCAGGTGTAACTGATGCTGATGGTATGGCTAAAGCAATTAACAACGCTTTATCAAAAGCAAGTAAAAACACTGGTGTTTACGCTGAATCTGATGGTTCAAAAGTTAGTTTTAAAGGATTAGGTAATAACGGTGATGCTTTGACCTTAACCAGAAAAATTGCAGATGGTACTACTACTGCACCAGCTACGGCATTTGCCCTAGGTGGTGATGACTCAGGCAAGACTAGTGTAGATAATATTGATATTAGTACTGCTGGAGGTGCGCAAGCAGCTGTTGGGGTGATTGATAAAGCTATCGAACAAATTGATAGTCAACGTGCTGACTTAGGTGCTGTCCAAAACCGTATGGGTCACACCATCAATAACTTGGGTAACATTCAGAACAACGTATCTGATGCACGTAGCCGTATCCAAGATGTTGACTTTGCAAAAGAAACGGCACAGTTAACGAAAAATCAAATCTTATCACGTACGTCTTCTGCAATGCTTGCGCAAGCTAACCAGTTGCCACAAGTTGCTCAGTCACTACTGTAATACATGATGTGAACGATTTTAAAAGCCTGTCGAATGACAGGCTTTTTTATGACTGTAAAAAAATAGTCAAAATTAACTAAAGTTAATGAAACTGAGGTCGTTATATAAAGTGTAAACAATATTAACAAGTCTGGCTGAGGCGCTACTGGATGGATTCAGTCAGGTAATTAAGAGGACATTAATATGATCTCAGTAAATACCAATGTGACTTCGATGAAAGCCCAAGGCAACTTAGGTAAAGCCAACATGGGTGTAAAAACGTCGATGGAACGTCTAGCGTCAGGCATGCGCATTAACGGTGCAAAAGATGATGCAGCAGGTTTGCAAATCTCTAACCGTTTAACCAGTCAGGTTAATGGTCTTGATGTAGCGAAGCGTAACGCCAACGACGGTATCTCTATCGCTCAAACCGCTGAGGGTGCGATGCAAGAATCGACCAACATCTTACAACGTATGCGTGACTTGTCACTGCAATCAGCAAACGGCTCTAACTCAGCGAAAGACCGTGGTGCAATGCAAAAAGAAATCAGTGCACTACAAGAAGAATTAACTCGTATCTCAGATACGACTTCTTTTGGTGGTCAGAAACTTCTTGATGGTTCATATGGAACACAATCATTCCAAGTGGGTTCAGAGGCCAATGAAACCATTTCAATTTCTTTATCAGATGTTGGTGCTGACAAATTATCTTCAGGAGCAAAAGTTACAGGTAAATTGACCAAAGGCGCTGTGGACGAGTTGGTAAACGGTTCTGCTGGCTCAGGTGAAATTTCATTCAGCTTTGACCCAGCGGGAACTCCTGCAGCGGCTACTAAAACCATTGCTATCGGTGATGTGAAAAATGTGAGCGAGTTAGTAGATAAGATTAACTCATCTGACGAAGCGAAAGAAGCTGGGTTTAGTGTTGCTGCAAACAATAAAGGAGAGCTAGAGTTTTTTGGCTCCGCGGCTAATGGTGACGCTATTACTACTTTGGCAGGAAAAAAGGATGATGGTACAGCGTTAACTGTTACTGGTTCTTCTTTGGCTATTGGAGGTGCTGATTCTGATAGAGTGAGTGCTATTGATATTTCAACCGTTGGTGGAGCTCAAGCTGCCATTGGTACTATTGATAAAGCCATCGAGCAAATTGATAGCCAACGTGCAGACTTAGGTGCGGTACAAAACCGTATGGGCCACACCATCAATAACTTGGGTAATATTCAGAACAACGTATCTGATGCACGTAGCCGTATTCAAGATGTTGACTTTGCCAAGGAAACGGCACAGTTGACTAAAAACCAAATCTTGTCACGTACGTCTTCTGCAATGCTTGCACAAGCAAACCAATTGCCACAAGTCGCTCAGTCACTACTGTAATACTTGATATGAAGGATTATGAAAGCCTGTCGAGTGACAGGCTTTTTTGTGTCTGTAAAAAAATAGTCAAAATTAACTAAAGTTAATGAAACTGAGGTCGTTAAATAAAGTGTAAACACTATTAACAAGTCTGGCTGAGGCGCTACTGGATGGATTCAGTCAGGTAATTAAGAGGACATGAATATGATCTCAGTAAATACCAATGTGACTTCGATGAAAGCCCAAGGCAACTTAGGTAAAGCCAACATGGGTGTTAAAACTTCGATGGAACGTTTAGCGTCAGGCATGCGCATTAACGGTGCAAAAGATGACGCAGCAGGTTTGCAAATCTCTAACCGTCTAACCAGTCAGGTGAATGGCCTTGATGTAGCAAAACGTAACGCCAACGACGGTATCTCTATCGCTCAAACTGCTGAAGGTGCGATGCAAGAATCGACCAACATTTTACAGCGTATGCGTGATCTATCCCTGCAATCGGCTAACGGCTCTAACTCAGCAAAAGACCGTGGTGCAATGCAAAAAGAAATTGGCGCTCTGCAAGAAGAGTTAACTCGTATCTCAGATACCACTTCTTTCGGTGGTCAAAAACTGCTTGATGGTTCTTATGGTACTCAGTCTTTCCAAGTGGGCTCTGAAGCCAATGAAACGATTTCGGTTTCTCTATCTGATGTTGGTGCAGATAAGCTGGCGCAAGGTAAGGGAGTAACCGGAACTCTTTCTACTGCAGGTGTTAATGAATTAACGAACGGCACTACCAATAATGGTAAATTGGTGTTTTCATTTACTCCAAGTGGTGGCTCTGCAGGTGATGTCGAGGTTGAAATTGGTGATGCAAGTAATGCTGGAGAAGTTGCAGAGGCTATAAACAAAGTTTTTAAAGATAAAGACATTGGTGTTTCGGTTGCCGCGAAAAGTGATGGTAGCCTAGAAATTAAAGGAGCCCTCAATAATGGTGAAGGGCTTGCGTTGAAAGCAACTGGTTCTTTGCAAGACGATGGTACTACTGCGTTTACTAGTGGTGAATTATCTCTAACTGTTTCTGGTAACGATTCTGCAAGTGTGAATAGTATTGATATTTCAACAGCTGCGGGTGCTCAAAGTGCCGTTGGTGTTATCGATAAAGCTATTGAGCAAATCGATAGTCAGCGTGCAGACTTAGGTGCGGTACAAAACCGTATGGGTCACACCATCAATAACCTTGGTAACATCCAAAACAACGTATCTGATGCACGAAGCCGTATCCAAGATGTTGACTTTGCAAAAGAGACTGCACAATTGACTAAGAATCAGATCTTGTCTCGTACCTCTTCAGCGATGCTAGCACAAGCGAACCAGTTACCTCAGGTTGCTCAGTCGCTACTATAATCACTACTTCCATAGTGGATTCGAAAGCCTGTCGTTTGACAGGCTTTTTTGTGTCTGAAAGAAAAATAATTAAAGAGTGATCAATCTTTGCCGATAACGGGTTGATAAGAAGGAGTTTAATTTAACTAGACAATAGGAGTATGCCTTATGTCAAATAACTCACTAACTGCTGGTATGAATGTTGCTAACAACAAACAAGTAAATACTTTGCAGACCAACAAAGTTAGAACAGTAAAAGAAAATGAGCGAATGGCATCAGTTGATGTTGAAAAAGCTGGAAAGCTGACTCAAGTCGAAGAAACGAAAAAAGTCACATCCGTAACTGAGATTGAAAAGCAAGAGCTTACTAAAGCGACTGAAGAGTTAACCCAGATGATGGCAATAACTCGTAAAAGTATCTCGTTTGAAGTGAATGAAAACAGTAATGAACCGATAGTCAGTGTTCGTGATGCTGACTCCGGTGAAGTGATCCGGCAAATTCCTACCGAGGAAGCACTAAAAATTGCCGAACGCATTGCCGAAATGCGTGGTCTGCTGCTTGATGAAAAAGCCTAAGTACTGATGTTTACTTAGCGAAAGTGATTTAAGGAATCTATATGTTAACGTCCACAGGTTTAGGATCTGGCTTAAATATTAATGCCTTGGTTGATGCAATGGTTAACGCACAAAATGCACCAAAGCAAGCGCAGTTTAATCGTGATCAAGCGGTCATTAATGCTGAAATTTCAGCAGTAGGTTCCCTGAAAAGTGGATTGTCTAAATTTCTTGATAAACTAAAGCCTCTTGCAAAGCCTGATGCCTTTCAAGGCACAAGTATCAAAACCTCCAATGAGGATTTTATCGAGGCTAAAGCTGATAAAGGGACTGTGCCAGGTCGTTATACCGTTAGCGTTGAGCAACTCGCTCGTAGTCAAAAACAAGGGACGCAAACAGTTTCAGATGTAGAAGCAGCTGTGGGTGAAGGCAGCTTAAAGTTTACCGTTGATGGAGACAGTTTTACTGTTGATGTCAGTGCGGAAGATGATCTTAAAGATGTTGTTAATAAGATTAATGAATCGGAAGATAATAAAGAAAAAGGTGTGACTGCAACCATTATCAATAGTGATGCTGGAGCCAAATTGGTCATTACCTCTAAAAAAACGGGCCTTGCAAATAATGTTACTGTTGAAGCGACCGATGCAGCTGGCTCTTCATCATTAAGCAATACTTTTAACATGAATGAAGTTCAAGCGGCTAAAGATTCGGTCATTGTTGTTGATGGGCTTCGTAAAACATCGGCATCCAATACTGTTGAAGATGCGATTGATGGAATCACCATTGACTTAAAAGAAGCTGACGCTGCGAAAACAACAACGATCACTGTTTCTCAAGATAAAGATGCCACTAAGAAATCTTTAAAAGAATTTGTAAAAGCCTTTAATGACATGTCGAAAACCATGAAAGGCTTGTCACACTATGATGCTGACAAAAAAACAGCGGGGGCGCTTCAAGGTGATGCAATGATGCGTTCTATGAATTCTCAAATTCGTAATACTTTGTCTTCGTCTTTTTCTGCGGGTTCCAGCCAGGTTCAACTTGCAGAGTTTGGTATCACCACAAAACGCGATGGTACACTAGAAATTGATGACGATATTTTAGATAAAGCCATTGATAACGACTTACCTAAACTGACTGAATTTTTCACAAAAGAAGATACTGGCTTTGTGGCCAAAATGACCGATAAGATTGAGGTTTACAGTAAGACAGGCGGTATTCTTGATAATCGAGACGAGTCATTAGATGGAAAGCTTGATCGTTTGCAAGATCAAAAGGATGCTTTTGGAAGAAAAATGAGTTCACTTGAATCTCGTTTACGAAAGCAGTTTAACGCCATGGACTCTATTGTTGGTCAGCTAAATGCTCAACAAAATTTCTTAGCACAGCGTTTGGCATCGCTTCCTGGGGCGGCTAGAAATTAATTAGCGAAAACACCTAAAGAATCTACAATAAGCAGTGGGTAAATAGAATCTTATGGAAAGTAAAGTGCCAGAATTAAAGCAGCAGTTAAAAGAGCTAAACCAAACCATCTCTTTCACCATAAAAAGCTTAGATGACGTCATTAAAACAGATATCCATAAATCTGAGGAACTGGCATCAAGCTTGCAGTCCTTGATAGACAAGCGTCAAATTTTGATTGAACAGGTGATGTCGACGAATGAGGTTGACGCGACTTATATCAATCAACAAAAAGCGTTGGCAAAAGCGTTTATGGATGCCCTTGTAACACATCGCCAATATTATTTTGATGCATTAGCTAAAGTGAAACCGGGCACCAAGAAAGTAAACCTTTACCAAGCTATCGACTCAGGTAAATAACCAATAGTTCTAGAGTTTTAGTGCAACTCAATTTATTGGTTCTTGCTGAAGTCGATAAGAGAAACTTAATGACCTAACTAGGTAATGGGTTGGTTTCTTAATAACTTAAAGAATATATAACGAATGGAGTTGATACTATGAGAGGATCGCTACAATCCTATCGTCAGGTGTCAGTAAATAGTCAAATTACTGAAGCCTCGCCACATAAAATTACGCAAATGTTATTTGCCGGTGCATTAGAGCGTATCGCTCAATCTCGTTACGCCATTGAAAATAATGACATTGCAGCCAAAGGTTTATGCATTGGTAAAGCTATTGATATAGTCGAAGGGCTAAGAAGCTGCTTAGTGATGGATGACGATGATCTAGGGCAGAATTTGGATGCATTGTATGACTTTGTCATTAACGGCTTGATTCAAGCTAATTTAAGCAGTGATACCAAAATGTTAAATGATGTCTCTGACGTTCTTCGAACATTAAAAGAAGGCTGGGATGAAATCCCTGAAGAAATGCACCACATTACTGCTCACGCAAGTTAAAAGTCCTTATTGCAATTTTAAACAGACGCTATACATAAAGCGTCTGTTTTGTTTTAGGCCTTGCTCCACATTAATTCCTTGCCTTCGGCTTTGACAGCTAAGAGTACCTAACCTATACCTTATCTACTGTAGTATAGAAAGCTGTAAAGACGAGGTAGTAATGAAGTACGGACACAACTTAATTTCTAAAGGATGGAAACCTTTTGCTGCAGGTTTAGCATCTTTACTCATCGTGGCTTGTGGATCTGATAAAAAGGATTCAGTAACGCCACCCCAACCAACTCAACCTTCTGTAGTGGGCTTTATATACACTACGACTAATGGAGAAGGTGATAACCAAATCATTCGCTTAGCACGTTATAGTGACGGTAGCTTAGGAGATGAAAAGGTTTATGATACTTTTGGTACTGGTGGTATCAACGCTGACATCGGTGGTATTGCTCACGGTGACTATGATACCCAAGGTGCTATTCAAATTGTCGGTAATTACTTATTCACTGTGAATGGTGGTTCTAACAGCATCAGTGTTTTCCAGCTTAATCGTGAAAATGGTGAGCTTACCTATTTCAATAACATTCCTTCTAAAGGTCAACGTCCTGCAACTTTGGCTTTCACTAAAAAGAAAGACAGTGATACTGAATATTGGATGGTTGTCGGTAATCAATGGGACAACCCAAACATTCAGCATGGCGGAGGTAGTCCTCGTGCCATTGAACGTTACCCAAACAATGAGTACTTTGCTGATAGAGACGCGTTAAAGCAAACCAGCGACTCTGATAAGCTTCGTAACATAGAACTTTTTAGTTTTGACTCTGACAATGGTTCATTGACGCCTGAAGGTGATGCGCCACTAGCCACTTATGTTCAGTATAATGGCGGTCCAACGACGGTAACCTTTAGTGATGACGGTTCAAAGCTTGCGGTTGCGACATGGGGTGTACCACATCTATTCGCACCACAGCCAAGCGAAGCTGAAATGCAAAAAAGCCGTGTGTATGTTTATGACTTCAATAATGAAACTGGGGCTACTACCGGTTCTAGATTCTGGGAAGAAGACGGTATTTCTGGCTCTGTAGGTATCAACTGGGCAAAAGGCAGTAACTCAATCATCCATGTTTCTAACATCAATCAGGTGCCAGAAAAGTCTGATAATGGTTTAGTTGTACTTTCTGATAACGGTACAGCCGTTTCTAAAACTCAGAACTTTAAAACTGGCGAAACGGATACTCAAGATTATGCTTGTTGGACGGCATTAAGCCCAGATGGTAAGCGTGTATATGTTGCAAGTTTTTATACTAACTTGATCACTCCGTTTGATTTAAATGAAGACGGTACTGTTGCCAATGATAAGGCTCTACCTTATGCCAAGCGTGGTGACATAGATGGGCCATTTGATAGTAAGGATATCTGGGTATCGCCTGATAACAAATATATTTACAACCTTGGTGCCTTCCAAACCTATTCTGTAAGCTGGTTTGGTATTAATGATGCCGGTCTTGAGTTTAAGTCGAGCTATACGATCGATAAAACTAAAGACGATCGAAAAGGGTTTAGGTACCACTATATTGGTTTGACAGGTTTTGATTTAGAAAAGTAACCTAAAATAGAAAAACAGCGCTTAGCCGGAAGCATCATAACTTCCGGCTTTTTTATATGACAATAAAAGCACTAAAGCCATTTTATTGACGTAAATCAAATGTGCTGTTTGCTTTTTGAGCTATAAATCGTTCAGTTTTGCAGAAAGCTAATTAGAGGCTTGCTTCTCGCGTGCTGATAATACAATATGCCATCTACAAGCAGTGTTTACCTTCGGGTAACATAAAATTAGCTAAAATGACACTGTAACTTACAAGCGAGTTTGACTAACATAGTTATTCAACTGACATTGTTGGCTAGCTCGACTAAACTGTAATATGACTTTTAGCCTAATTGGCATGGTATTTCCAAGCAATAAGTGATGGTTAGGTTTTTATAGTGATGATGCATTTACGGCCTTATTAATGATGCAAATTGATCAACGAATTTTACTTGTCGGTAATGACCTAGAACGATTTAATCGTCTAACTTGTGTATTAGAGTTCCTTGGAGAACAAGTCGAGCACATTAGCCTAGAACAACTTAGTGCAAGAACGGATGGTACTCGTTATCGGGCAATAGTTATTGAAGTAACGTCTAGCGAGCTTGAAGCTGTTCGTTCATTAATCAATGCGTTGCCATGGCAACCTTTCATTGCATTATCTCAAGATATTGACGTCGAAGCAGCAAACCTTATTGGTTCATTATCAGATACTCTGAGCTATCCACAATTAACAGAACTTTTGCACTTTTGCCAAGTCTTTGGGCAAGCGAAACGGGTAGAAGTACCTACCAGTGTAAACCAAACCAAACTGTTCAGAAGCCTTGTTGGTCGAAGTGAAGGTATTAATCAAGTACGACACATGATAAGCCAAGTGGCAGGTTCAGACGCTACAGTCTTGGTGCTAGGTGAGTCGGGCACAGGTAAAGAAGTCGTTGCACGTAATATTCATTACTTATCTGAGCGCCGAGATGGTCCGTTTATTCCTGTAAACTGTGGTGCTATACCACCAGAACTGCTTGAAAGTGAACTATTCGGTCACGAAAAGGGCTCTTTCACTGGCGCAATTACGGCTCGTAAAGGCCGTTTTGAGTTAGCTCAAGGTGGGACCCTGTTTTTAGATGAAATCGGTGATATGCCACTGCAAATGCAAGTGAAACTACTTCGCGTATTGCAAGAGCGTGTATTTGAACGTGTTGGTGGTTCGAAAACCCTTAAAGCCGATGTGCGTGTTGTTGCAGCAACTCACCGTGATCTTGAAGTGATGATCAAAGAAAATTCATTCCGTGAAGATTTGTATTATCGTCTCAATGTCTTTCCAATCGAAATGCCATCATTACAAGAGCGCAGTGAAGATATTCCTTTATTATTACAAGAGCTCGTTGCTCGAGTATTTAACGAAGGCCGTGGAAAGGTTCGCTTTACTCAAAGAGCCATTGATTCACTGAAAGAGCATGGCTGGTCGGGAAATGTTCGTGAGTTGTCGAATTTAGTTGAAAGGCTTACCATCCTTTATCCGGGCGGCTTAGTTGACGTTAACGATTTACCTCATAAGTACCGTCATATTGATGTTCCTGAATATCAAGTCGCCGTTAGTGAAGAACAAGCTGAGCGTGATGCACTAGCAGCTATCTTTACAGATGAAGAGCCAGTAGAAATACCTGATAATCGCTTCCCTAGTGAATTACCGCCGGAAGGGGTTAATCTTAAAGATTTATTGGCAGAGCTGGAAATTGATATGATCCGCCAAGCTTTAGAACAGCAAGATAACGTTGTAGCCAGAGCCGCAGAAATGCTGGGTATTCGACGTACTACCCTTGTAGAAAAAATGAAAAAGTACAGCTTATCTAAGGATTAACTTATTGCTCTCTGAGCAAACATAGTTCTCAATGTTTGCTCACTTCCTTTTATAACCTTCCAATGCTGCCCATGTAATCGGTATTAACACAAAATTAAAAACGCTTTATATTCACACATTCTTCGTTCGCTTAAATATACAATATCGGTCAAGCCAACACATTGTGAATTGCTAGAATGACAGCTGCATGTGCAGAAGTAAATCGGGTCAACGAGTTGTATAAACTTTCGTGGACCTTTCCTAAAGGTAAAGTCCCACCAATAAAACTTAGGGAATTTTCTGGCACTGTTAAAGTGCGGATAACTGAGGGAAGGTGTGAAAGTATTACTATTAGATACCAATACAGAACGACTCTGTTTCTCACTAGAGAGCTGATATTGTTTTTTGAAGGTTATCAAGCTGACTCGGTAGAAACGCTTAAAGTTGCAAGGGCTGTAGAGAATAAGTTTTTTACAGAAATCATACCGCCACCAATTAGCTCTATATGGAAAGATCATATCTTTTTAGAGTATGACAAAGGCCTAGAAGATACAGACTGGGTTATAGTATCAGGCAGTGCTCGATTTGATTTGCTCAAAGATGAGAGTTCAGACGAGCATACGGCTAAAAAACCTGACCCAATCCCTATTACTTCAGAAAAAACTCCTCAACCAGTGCTAAAAATAGAACCAATAGAATTACCTGTCATTGGCACATTACCTCGTTACGTAGAAATCTCCGAAAACGGTAAAGCTGGGGAAAAGGTACATTTACACGAACATAGGGATATGATTATTAGGTTAGGCTCTGAAGTAAGTAAAACCCATAGAAGCCTTTCGGGTCAAGCAAAAAAGAACCTGCTTTTATCTGAACTCGTTGTAATGAATCAGTTGCTAGTCGCTAGCACAAATGATGAGATAAGCTTTGGTCAGTGTTCAAGAGCCTTGGCTATCACTGATATGAAAATTCCAATACTTATCAACAATAAACCTTGTGGCTATTTCCTGTTTGAGAGTATGAGAAGAGGGAGCCAAATTGTTGTCTCTATGTTTTTACCAGAGGAAAAAACAAGGAAAATTTCGATAGAGTTAGAACCAACAGATGACTCGAGTGTTCTAGAAATGGAAGAGAAAATTAAAGCTGAAGTAAAGCTTAATCAAAGTAGGCTTGAAAGAGTCGAACGTACAACCTGCTTAAGAGCTCAAGTGTTGGAAAAACTATTGGAAGGCTGTGAAAGTGTGGGAGAAAATCAACAATCTACGCATTTCACTCGTGAAGATTTCGCAGACCCATTAAGCCCAGAACAAAAGGCATTCAAGAAAAAATACTAATCATATTTTAACCCCTGTTATTTCATAGAGCTGCAAAGGGTATACATACTCTTAGTTTAACAGTTGGCATACTAGCTGCTTTATTCACTCTAGAAACAGTTTTTTGACGGAGTGAATGGGTGAGCTACTCATTAAAAATAAAGGTGCTTGGTCGATTTGATGTAAATCGTCTTCACTCTGTCTTCTTGCTAGAAGCCATGAGTGAGGCCATTCAATGTCGAATGAAGTAGAACACATATTGCAGGCTATGCCATCAGGTATTGTCATTCTTGATGGCAACGGTGTAGTAACCAAAGCTAACCCTGTTGCAATTGAATTACTTGGTGAGCCCCTTGAGGGCCAACAATGGTTTACTATCATTCAACGCTCCTTTGCTCCTCAAGACGATGATGGTCATGAAGTCTCTCTCATTAATGGACGTCGAGTAAAGTTAGAAATCACACCTTTATCTCCAGAATCAGGACAGTTAATCGTTCTTACTGATCTCACGGAAACTCGTCAGCTGCAAAATAGCTTGGCTCATCTTCAGCGGCTATCTGCACTGGGTAAAATGGTGGCTAAATTAGCACATCAAGTACGCACGCCACTTTCAGCTGCTATGTTATATGCTTCAAACCTTGCCAACCCTAAACTTCCTCAAGCTAACAAAGATAAGTTTCAAGGAAAGTTAGTCGACCGGTTGAACCAACTTGAACGTCAAGTTAATGACATGCTGCTTATGGCAAGAGGGCGTCAAGAGCAAGAAGGGGAAGCCGTTGGGCTAAACCAGATAATGCGTGAAGTTGAAGCCGATTGTGAACCGATTGCGACTAAGCATCGTTGCCAACTTACATTCATTGATATGTCGTCTGCAAAGTTGATGGCGAACCAATCGGCGTTAGCTTCAGCTATCAATAACTTAGTTATGAACAGTATCGAAGCTAAAGCTTCAGAAATTATTGTAAAAGCCAGCGAACATCATCAAGAGTTATTTCTTGAAGTTATGGATAACGGCAAAGGGTTACCCGCCGAATTACATAGCAAAATTTTAGAACCCTTTTATACAACTAAGTCACAAGGAACAGGCTTGGGACTCGCTGTGGTGCAGTCAGTTGTTGGAAACCATGGTGGTCAATTAACCTTAAGTTGTGAAAAAGAGAAAGGTTGTCATTTTGTAATGCGATTCCCTGCTCTTGCCGCAGCGGCCTAATCCGGAGTAAGAATTATGTCTCAAGCCAAATTATTATTAGTCGAAGACGATGCGGATTTGCGTGAAGCGTTAGTTGATACTTTGACTCTAGCTCAATATGACTGCTTAGATGTAGCCTCGGCAGAAGATGCTATTTTGGCCTTAAAGAAGCAAAGCTTTGACATGGTAATCAGTGACGTTCAAATGGAAGGCATTGGTGGTTTAGGTCTGTTGAATTACGTAACTGCAAATCATCCTAAATTACCTATGCTGATGATGACTGCATTTGCAACGGTTGACGATGCAGTGAAGGCGATTAAGCAAGGCGCTGTCGATTACCTCGAAAAGCCCTTTGCGACCGAAGTATTATTAAATCAAGTATCACGCTACCTTCCTGATTCTACAGATGTAGATCAGCCAATCATTGAAGATGAAAAAAGCGTTAACTTATTTAACCTTGCGAAAAGGGTAGCGACCTCTGATGCATCTGTGATGATCCTTGGTCCTAGCGGTAGTGGTAAAGAAGTGATGGCGCGCTATGTTCATCAAAACAGTAATCGTAAAGACGCGCCATTTATAGCAATCAATTGTGCTGCTATTCCAGAAAACATGCTTGAAGCGACCTTATTCGGATACGAAAAAGGAGCGTTTACAGGCGCGCATCAAGCTTGTCCGGGTAAGTTTGAACAAGCACAAGGTGGTACGCTACTTCTAGATGAAATTTCCGAAATGGAATTGGGACTGCAAGCTAAACTACTTCGTGTGCTGCAAGAGAGAGAAGTTGAGCGTTTAGGTGGTCGTAAAACCATTAAATTAGACGTTAGGGTACTTGCTACGTCTAACCGTGACTTAAAAGCGTATGTTGATGAAGGGCAATTCCGAGAAGATTTGTATTATCGAATCAATGTCTTTCCTTTAGCATGGCCAGCTTTGTATCAACGTCCAGCCGATATTATTCCTCTTGCTAAGCATATGTTAAGTAAACATTGTGAAAAGCAGGGAATTATTGAAGTGCCGGAATTTGCCGATGCAGCAATGAGAAAACTCTTGCTACACCGTTGGCCGGGTAATGTTCGTGAATTGGATAATGTGATCCAAAGAGCCATTATTCTTCATCAAGGTGATCAAATTTCAGTAGACGACATCATTATTGATGCTAATGAAGTGCACGAACAAACAGCGAATGATGCTCTAGATACTCAACCTAAAGATGTTGAAACATTGGGTAACGACTTAAAAGCACAAGAACATGTGATCATTTTAGAAACACTAAATCAATACCAAGGTAGTCGAAAAATGGTGGCAGAAAAGCTTGGTATTAGCCCAAGAACCTTAAGATATAAAATCGCTAAAATGAAAGAATTGGGGATGCAAATACCTGCTTAAGCAGTGAATTAAGAACACATTAGATTTTGTTTATCTTGGTGTTACAAAACTATAAAACTGTTAAGGTCTACGAAATGCTTGCTTTAGGTGAACAAATTATGGAATTTGTTATTTCTCCAAGTATGGTTTTGCTCTATAAGTTATAGCCCTAATTGAGTGATAAGCTTGAACACTTGTTTATCGCTTTCATATCCAAATTAAGGTGATAAATGGCAGCATCACTTCCCATAGACTCTTTAAACTTGTCAGAAGTTAAAGATGCTCAGGCGTACAACGAGCTCGTAGTTGAGCTACTTAAATCTCATATTGCCTTGAAAAATGGAAAAACTGAATTAAGAAGTTGGCTCGTTTTGAATTCTAAAAGCGAACAATTCGAGGTGATGACTCAATTTCACAGTGAAATTTTTGATGACGAAGATAAACTGATTGATTTTTGTATCGTCGCCAATAACCACTTGAAAAAAGGTTTTAGCTTAAGAAAAATACCTAAAATATCGCATGGTGGGGAGGATTATAAAGTTTTTGTGGCTGAGCAAAATCACAACCCTCAGTTTGTATTTTATCATTCTCCATTGAAACAACCTAGCTTAGGTCAACAGCTAGAACAACCCATTAGTTTCCCCCTAGAATCTGCAAATGAATTACAGACGATTATTCGTGATGGAGCCTTTGGATATTCTCCTACTCCTTTAGTTGATTCGCCACAGAGTCGCTCAATGCTTGTATCAAGTATGGATAAGGCTGTTGCCAGAGCTAAAGTACTGCCTAAAGAACTCGAGTTGCGAGCTAAATATGAAACTGTGCATGATGCTATGGATGGAACGATTAAGCGTATTGAGGGGATATTGAAAGATCCAGATAGTAGCCGTGAAAAAAAGAGTAATTTACTGGCTATGCTCGAAGATAATAAATTTTTCGATGAAGAACAAATGAGTATTTTTAGGGAAATGTCACGATTACCCAGCATAAAACATCGAAATCCCCTACCCAAGATAAATTATTGAATTATTTCGATATGACCCATATTAGGTAAAATAAGCACCAAGCTTCGATTTATTTATTACCTTAAACCTAAAAACATCAGTTGAACGCTCGTTAGGTTAATATCAATCTGAGTTCAATATAATTTCAATGTTTTTATCATTCACCGAATGGGTGAAACGCTCTACGCTCACAAGCTTGCTAAAATGACCGCTAGCTATGTTGTAACTTTTGCAAGTAGAATAACTACTTGCTTCAAGCTACGCCTTGCTAACAGCCATTTTTCCTACGCCTGAGAACGTAGCCAACTGATGTTCTTAGGTTAAAAAACTCACTATCTTCAAAATTCTCAATTGTGCCATGTTCACGTTTTTGCTAGACTACTTCCCCGTCCTAGTGCTTTCTCATATCAATCCAATTTTCATCCACAAGCTTTAGCTTGTTGTTGCTGTTTGTGTTGCAAAACTTGAACAAATGGTGAGTTGTATTTGAATTGATGTAAGCGAATTTTCACTTTTTACTTTCTCAGGTTCAGCATGACTACAAGGTATATCTTCGTAACTGGTGGTGTAGTTTCATCATTAGGTAAAGGCATTGCAGCGGCGTCGTTAGCGGCGATTTTAGAAGCACGTGGTTTAGACGTTACCATTATGAAACTGGACCCATATATCAATGTCGATCCAGGCACTATGAGCCCGACGCAACACGGTGAAGTGTTCGTAACCGAAGACGGGGCGGAAACAGATTTAGATTTAGGTCACTATGAGCGTTTTATTCGCACCAAAATGACCAAGCGTAACAACTTCACCACAGGTCGTATTTACGAAGAAGTACTTCGTAAAGAGCGTCGTGGTGACTACCTAGGTGCAACCATTCAGGTTATTCCTCATATCACTAATGCCATTAAAGAGAAGGTGTTAGCGGGCGGTGAAGGTCATGATATTGCTATCGTTGAAATCGGCGGAACAGTAGGTGATATCGAATCTCTACCATTCCTTGAGTCGATTCGTCAGTTAGGTGTTTCTTTAGGTCGTGAGCGTACCTTGTTCATGCACTTAACTCTAGTGCCTTTCCTAGGTGCAGCGGGTGAAGTGAAAACTAAACCGACTCAGCATTCAGTAAAAGAACTTCGTTCAATCGGTATTGCACCAGATGTTCTTATCTGCCGTGGTGATCGCGCGATTCCAAGTAATGAAAAAGCAAAAATTTCTCTGTTCTGTAACGTAGAAGAGCGCGCTGTCATCTCACTTAAAGATGTTGATAGCATCTATAAAATCCCTGCACTACTTAAGTCTCAAGGTCTAGATGATTTAGTGACTAAGCGTTTTGGTATTGAATGCAAAGAAGCGGACTTAGTTGAGTGGGAAAATGTCATTTACCAAGAAGCCAACCCAACCGATGAAGTGACCATCGGTATGGTAGGTAAATACATTGAATTACCTGATGCGTACAAGTCAGTAAATGAAGCATTAAAGCACGCAGGGTTGAAAAATCGTTTATCTGTCAACATTAAGTATGTAGACTCTCAAACCGTTGAAGCAAAAGGAAATGAAGTACTAGAGGGTCTTGATGGTATCTTGATCCCTGGTGGCTTTGGTGAGCGTGGTGTTGAAGGTAAGATTCTTGCAGCAAAATATGCGCGTGAGAATAAAGTACCGTATTTTGGTATTTGTCTGGGTATGCAAGTAGCGCTTATTGAGTTCGCTCGTAACGTTGCCGGTATGAAAGGTGCGCATTCAAGTGAGTTTGACAAGCAGTCTCCTTTCCCAGTTGTGGGTTTGATCACGGAATGGATTGATAATGAAGGTAAGATAGAGCAACGTGATGAAGCCTCTGATTTAGGTGGCACTATGCGTCTAGGCGCACAGGTTTGTCATTTAAAGGCTGGAACCAAAGCGGCACAAGCTTACGGTTCTGAATCTTGCGTTGAACGTCATCGTCATCGCTATGAAGTAAACAATAACTTTGTTGATCAGCTAGAAAAGGCTGGTTTAGTATTCAGTGGTTTATCATCTGATCGTAAATTAGTTGAGATGATTGAAATTGCCGATCACCCATGGTTCGTAGCAGGTCAATTCCACCCAGAATTTACTTCAACTCCAAGAGATGGACATCCTTTGTTTGAAGGTTTTGTTGCTGCAGCAGCAGAATTTCAAAAAAACAGCTAAGGAAGTTTGTTCAGTTTTAGCCACTTCAATCACTAAAAATTGAAGTGGCAACTGTATTTTTTTGAAAATTTATACTAATTTGGTGCTTAATTACTCAATTGGTATAAGTTTTCATTTTTTATTTTAATTTACAACATAAATCTTATATCGAGGATAACAATGGCTAAGATTGTAAAAGTAATTGGTCGCGAGATCATGGACTCACGTGGTAATCCAACAGTAGAAGCAGAAGTACACTTAGAAGGTGGTTTTGTTGGAATGGCTGCTGCTCCATCTGGCGCATCAACTGGTAGCCGTGAAGCTCTAGAATTACGCGATGGCGATAAAGCACGTTACTTAGGTAAAGGTGTATTAACGGCTGTTGCAAACATCAATGGTCAAATTGCTGAAGCTCTAATTGGTAAAGATGCAACTGCACAAGCAGACATCGACCAAGTTATGATCGACCTTGATGGTACTGAAAACAAAGATAAGCTAGGTGCAAACGCGATTCTTGCTGTATCTCTTGCAAACGCTAAAGCAGCGGCAGCATTCAAAGCTATCCCACTATATGCTCACATTGCTGAACTAAACGGCACTGCGGGTCAGTACTCTATGCCTGTTCCAATGATGAACATCTTAAACGGTGGTGAGCACGCGGATAACAACGTTGATATCCAAGAGTTCATGGTTCAACCTGTTGGTGCGAAAAGCTTCCGTGAAGCGCTTCGCATGGGTGCTGAAATCTTCCATAGCCTTAAGAAAGTACTTAAAGGTAAAGGTCTTAACACTGCAGTAGGTGACGAAGGTGGTTTCGCGCCAAACCTAGCGTCTAACGCTGAAGCACTAGCCGTGATCAAAGAAGCAGTTGAAGCAGCAGGCTACGCACTAGGTACAGACGTAACTCTAGCACTAGACTGTGCAGCATCTGAGTTCTACAAAGACGGTAAGTACGACCTTTCTGGCGAAGGTAAGGTATTCGATTCAAACGGCTTCTCTGATTTCCTAAAAGAGCTAGCAACTGAATACCCAATCGTTTCTATCGAAGATGGTTTAGACGAGTCTGATTGGGACGGTTGGGCGTACCAAACTGAAATCATGGGCGACAAAGTTCAGCTAGTAGGTGACGATTTATTCGTAACTAACACTAAGATCTTAGCTCGTGGTATCGAGAACAAGATTGGTAACTCTATTCTAATCAAGTTCAACCAAATTGGTTCTCTAACTGAAACTCTTAACGCAATTCGCATGGCGAAAGAAGCTGGTTTCACTGCAGTTATCTCTCACCGCTCTGGTGAAACTGAAGATGCAACTATCGCTGATTTAGCGGTAGGTACTGCAGCAGGTCAAATCAAGACCGGTTCACTATGTCGTTCTGACCGTGTTGCTAAGTACAACCAGTTACTTCGTATCGAAGAGCAACTAGGTGACAAAGCGGTTTACCGTGGTCTAGCTGAAATCAACTGCAAGTAATTCTTGAGAAGAGAGGAAATATCTTCTGCTTGAGTTCAAAGCTTGATTGATGACTTCTAGTCACTCATAATTAGGAAAGTTTGAGGCCACCCAATAAGGTGGCCTCTATTTTTAATAATCAATCTATTTAACTCAATGAAATTATTTATTGCCAGTTTATGTGTGTTATTGATTTTGCTCCAATACCGTTTATGGTGGGGAGTGAATGGCTTGCATGAATATTTTTCCTTAGTAGAGCAGATTCATACACAGCAACAAAGTAACCAAAAGTTAGTTGAACGCAATAAAGTATTAAAAGAAGAAATTGCCAATTTACAAACGGGTACAGAAGCATTAGAAGAGCGAGCGAGAAACGAGCTCGGTCTTGTGAAAGAAGGCGAAACGTTCTATCGAGTTGTTCGAGGAAAGAAAAAGCCCTAATTGGAGAAGCCAAACGCGTGAGCGAACATATTGACCGTATCATAGCCATCATTCCTGCTGCTGGTGTCGGAAAACGCATGGGAGGAAACATTCCCAAGCAGTATCTTACGATTAAAGATCAAACCATTTTAAGTCACACTCTCAACGTCTTTTTATCTCATCCAAAAATCGAAACAGTGATAGTAGCTATCGGTGAAAATGATCTCTATTTCGATGAATTACCAGAAGCTAAACATCCTAAGTTAATTAAAGCTACTGGTGGAAAAGAACGTGCTGACTCGGTTCTCAATGCCCTAAATTGTGCCGCTAATAACGGATTATCTAAATCGTGGGTTTTGGTGCATGACGCCGCACGACCTTGCATCACAAATGGAGATATTGATAAGTTGCTGGCATCGAGAGCTCAGTTTCCACAAGGTGCTATTTTAGCTATGCCTGTCAGAGATACGATGAAGCGTTCAGATACCGATGGCAAGATTGAGCAGACGGTTTGCAGAGAGCAACTGTGGCACGCTATGACACCTCAAATGTTTCCGTTAGAGCCATTAAAAGAAAATTTAGAACAAGCACTGGCTAATAACGTATCGATCACTGATGAGGCTTCGGCTATGGAATGGGCTCATATCCAGCCAGGTTTAGTATCGGGGCGACCTGATAACATTAAAGTCACGCATACGGACGATTTACAGTTAGCTGAAATTTATTTAAAGAATATTGGGTAATCTTATGAAATTTCGCATTGGACATGGATTTGATGTACATAAATTCGGTTCTGATAAGCCATTAATTTTAGGCGGTGTCACTATTCCTTATGAGGTAGGTCTGATCGCTCACTCTGATGGTGATGTGGTATTGCATGCCATTAGTGATGCCATTTTAGGCTCTATGGCGCTAGGAGATATCGGCAAGCACTTTCCTGATACGGATGAAGCTTATTCTGGAGCAGATAGCCGTGTGCTATTAAGGCACTGTTATAAGCTGGCACAAGGTAAAGGCTTTCAAATTGGGAACCTTGATGTCACTGTGATTGCACAAGCACCGAAAATGCTGCCACATATTGAAGCAATCAGACAAATTCTTGCTCAGGACTTAGAAACGGATGTCGACAATATCAACGTTAAGGCGACTACAACCGAAAAATTAGGATTTACGGGGCGTAAAGAAGGCATTGCCGTAGAAGCAGTTGTATTGATGCAGTCAAAATAGTACCCAGAGGCAAAAGATAAACGCTAGTTAAGTATTTAGGTTTTAAGATGTTTGACGAATTACACTACCTACATGGTAAACCCTCAGCCACCGCCGATTTACGTACTCATAATGCTGACTTTAAAGTCGTAGAAATGATGCCCGTTCAACCATCTGGTGAAGGTGAGCATCACTGGCTTTATATCCGTAAAGAGGGGTTAAATACGCGTTTTGTCGCTGATAAATTAGCTCGGTTTGCCGGAGTACCAAGTAAAGATGTAACCTTTGCAGGGCAGAAAGATCGCAATGCTGTCACCGAGCAGTGGTTTGGTGTTCGTATACCGGGTAAAGAAACCCCAAACTGGGCGGAGTTAAATGATGATGAAATGCAAATATTACAAGCTCATCGCCATAGTAAAAAACTACGCTTAGGTACGCTGGCTGGTAATCGCTTTACGCTTGTTCTAAGAAATGTTTCTGACATCAATGAGCTACAAGAAAAAGTAGAAAAAATTAAAGCGTTTGGTGTTCCCAATTACTTTGGAGAGCAGCGCTTTGGACATGAAGGTAACAACATCAAACACGGTGTTGAAATGTTCAAAGGTCGCAAGGTTAAAGACAGAAGTAAGCGCAGTATGTATTTGTCTGCGGTTCGCTCCCATCTATTCAATCAAGTGGTTTCTCAAAGGCTACAAAGTCATCAATTAAAGCCAATAATCGGTGATTGTGTCTTACTTACTGGATCAAAAAGTTATTTCAGTGTCGAAGCGTGGGATGATGAAACAAAGCAACGTCTAGCCACCAATGACATTCAGCTTTCAATTCCGTTATGGGGAGCAGGTGAACTGAGTTCTCAAGCCGAAGCCCTACAGTTTGAAGCTCAAGCGCTTCAATCACATAGTGTGGAAAAGGCAGGACTTGAAGACGCTGGTCTAAAACAAGAGCGTCGAGCGTTTATCTTAAAAGCCGAAAACCTTTCTTATGAAGTTAAAGATGATACCTTCACTTTAAGCTTTTCGCTGCCTTCAGGCTGTTTTGCAACCTCTATTTTGAGGGAATTAGTTAATTACACTGACGTTCAGCAGCGTGTTTGGAAAGAAAAGCCCAAAGAAGAAGTGCTGCAAACTGAGAATAAGAAAAAATTCATTCTAGTCAGTAATGACGATGGTGTGTTAGCTCCTGGAATTAAAGCGCTTACTCAAGCTATGGCAACTATAGCCGATGTATTAACTGTTGGACCCGACCGAAATTGTTCCGGTGCTAGCAACTCATTAACCTTGACTAACCCTTTAAGGATTAATAAGTTAGATAATGGCTTCGTTTCAGTGAGTGGGACACCGACTGACTGTGTACACTTAGCTATCAGAGAGTTGTGTGAGCAAGAGCCATCGATTGTGGTTTCAGGTATTAATGCCGGAGCCAACATGGGAGATGACGTACTGTACTCAGGCACTGTTGCTGCAGCAATGGAAGGGCGGTTTTTAGGTTTACCTGCTATCGCTATCTCTTTGGTCGGAAAAAAACTAGAACACTATGAAACCGCTGCCCACTGGGCGGTGAAGTTAGTGCAAGGCTTACTTGAACATCCTTTAGAAAGGGATCAAATTTTAAATGTAAATGTACCTGATATTCCTTTAGAGCACATTAAAGGCATTAAAGTTACACATTTAGGTGCTAGGCATAAAGCTGAAGGGTTAGTGAGAACACAAGATCCATCAGGTAAAGAAATCTTCTGGTTAGGTCCTCCGGGGCAACAGCAAGATTCTGATGATGATACCGATTTTAATGCTGTAGCGAATGGCTTTGTTTCAATTACGCCATTAACAGTAGATTTAACGGCTTATAAGCAGTTACCCACTTTGAATGAATGGACTAAAAAATTATGACACAGGCTGTCAGCGCTGCGGCAATCAATTTATCACAACGTTTAGCTGAATTAGGGGTTAGTGATCATAAAGTGCTTCAAGTGGTAGCGAATACGCCACGTGAACACTTTTTGGATATGGCATTAGCCCATAAGGCTTATGAAAATACGGCGTTACCGATTGGCAGTGGTCAAACAATCTCACAGCCTTATATCGTTGCCAAAATGACGGAATTAGTCACTAGCCATCGTCCAAATAATATTCTAGAAATTGGTACAGGATCTGGTTATCAGACAGCTATTCTTGCTCAGATTGTTCCTCTAGTTTGCACCGTAGAGCGCATCAAAAGTCTACAAGTCCAAGCTCGTCAAAAGTTGAAGTGGCTGGACTTACATAATATCTCATTCAAGTACGGTGATGGCTGGAAAGGCTGGGTAAATAAAGGTCCATATGATGCGATATTGGTAACAGCTGCCCCAAGCCAGATCCCAGAGGCTTTATTACAACAACTAGCAGACGGTGGCAAATTAGTCATACCAGTAGGAGGTGAATCTCAGCAGTTGATGCGGATCACTAGGCAGGGAGATACGTTTAGCTCTGAAGTTATTGAACAGGTAAAATTTGTTCCCCTAGTCGATGGGGATTTAGCATAGAGCTTCTTTGACTAATTCTAATAGAATGGATATCAACAGCATGAGTCAGCAACAGTTAACAATACAAGGTGATAAGCAGTGAAGGCTGTCATCAAACTTGTGTTGCTGAGTGCAATTGTGCAGTTATTAGTGAGTTGTAGTTATCGAACAGAACAACCTGCTCCCGTTACTAGTTTAACTACATATAATACCGGTTATGAAAAAGGCAGCATCAAAGGTAGTCGCTATAAAGTGAAGCGAGGTGACACGCTTTACTCAATCGCATTTGGTGCTAATCGAGATTACAAACAGCTCGCTTATTGGAATAAATTACCTGCCCCATATACCATTTTTCCAGGACAAATATTGAAGTTAAATAAACCTTCAATTCCGAAAAAAAATTACAAAAACAAAGCTAAAACTACAAAAAAATCAGTAGTTAACTCTAAAAATCCTCCAAGAAACAAAACTGAAAAAAATAGTTCACAAAAAATACTTGATAAAAATAATCAAGCTGCATACTCTGTAAAAGTAGAACAACAAAAAAGTAACAAGCCATCCACTCAAAATAGTGTGGCTTCTCAAAAAATAAATTCTCAGAAGAAAGTTGAGCGCTGGGTATGGCCCTACAGAGGAAAAATCATCGCTCGCTTTTCAAGTAAAGCCCAGGGAAACAAAGGAGTTAAGTTTTCCGGCAGTCGCGGAGACCCAATAAAAGCGGCGGCAGATGGCAAAGTAGTTTACGCGGGAAATGCGCTTAGAGGTTACGGTAACTTAGTAATTATTAATCACAATAATAATTACTTAAGTGCTTATGCACATGCCGATAAAATCTTAGTAAAAGAAAAGCAACAAGTGAAAGCAGGACAAACTGTTGCGACAATGGGAAGCACTGGTACAAACCGCGTAATGCTGCACTTCGAGATTCGATACCACGGTAAATCAGTCAATCCATTGCAATATTTACCTAAGTAATTCACTTAGGAGCCGATTTGGCACTGGAGGACGAGCAAGCCTTAACATTATTGTCATTAGAGCGATATAGATTAAGGAATTGAAAAAGCTTGATTTACGATGAGTAAATTTAAGTAATATCAATTGGTAAGGATAGCCGTTAGCTACATTAGGGATGAAGTTGTAGTGAAGTAACAAGGAAGCATTTCCCCTTGTGTTGTACAAAACCCTCAATATCTAACATTTCCTTTCTAGTTTGAATTACTGACAGCTTTTACCGAGTAACACTATCTTAGTTCCGATTTGGGGGGAAGCCATTATGGGAAGTAGAAATAGTACCGCGGTTGTAAAAGAGTTAGCAGGCGTCACTGAAGAAATGGATTCCGATGTGAGCGTAGCTCAGCGTGAGCAAAAAGCTGACGAAATCATAGGGCAAGAGGATACACCAAGAAATCTTGATGCAACTCAATTGTATTTAGGTGAAATTGGTTTTTCACCGCTTCTCTCTGCTGAAGAAGAAGTCTTCTTTTCTCGAAAAGCACTTAATGGTTGTGAAAAATCTCGCAATCGTATGATCGAAAGTAATCTGCGTTTAGTGGTGAAAATCGCTCGTCGATATAATAATCGTGGCTTAGCTTTGTTAGACCTTATTGAAGAAGGTAATCTCGGTCTAATTAGAGCGGTAGAAAAATTCGACCCTGAACGTGGTTTCCGTTTTTCAACTTACGCGACTTGGTGGATTCGTCAAACCATTGAACGCGCCATCATGAACCAAACTCGTACTATTCGTTTACCCATTCATGTAGTTAAAGAGCTTAATGTTTATTTGCGTACAGCGAGAGAGCTAGCTCATAAATTGGATCATGAACCTACGGCTGAGGAAATCGCTGACAAATTAGGTGTTCCCAGTGCTGATGTGAGTAAGCTACTTAAACTCAACGAAAGGATCACTTCTGTTGATACTCCAATCGGCGGTGAGAATGATAAAGCGCTTCTCGATGTTATCCCCGCAGAAGATATGGTTGGTCCAGATCATAAGGTTCAATCTAAAGATATTTCTAACTCTGTTGTTAAGTGGCTGAATGAACTTAATAGTAAGCAACGTGAAGTGTTAGCAAGACGCTTTGGCTTATTGGGTTATGAGCCTTCAACCTTAGAAGATGTTGGTGCTGAGATTGGTTTGACTCGTGAGCGTGTAAGACAAATTCAAGTAGAGGCCTTAAAGCGGCTTAGAGATTTACTATCAGCTCAAGGTTTATCGGTTGAAGCACTATTTCAACAACCTAATTATTAATTTCTATTTTGTCCATGAGCCCTCATTTGAGGGCTTTTTGCTTTATGTATCTAAAAAATATCAAACCCTTAGAGCTTAAGTTAAATGCTTTGTGAGCTTATGTCGCCACTTCCACTCAAAAAATGCAAGTCCAGTAACATAAATTGACTCTGCGATAATAACTAACAGCCCGATATTGGTCATGTCAGTAAAGTGTGTTTTAACAATTAACATACAGCAAATTGCCCATAACGAATTACCCATTACCAGAGTGGTTACAGCTAGCAAAGAACGTGTTTTGTTTTGTGCTAGAAAAAGTGCGTATATAGCGTAAATGAGATTTACAATGGCTATGAGTAATATGATGCTTTTTGGTAAACCGTAAATGGTGACTAAAAATTGATGTAGGATGAGAGTGAGTGTTCCTGCTATAGCTGCTGAGAACCCATCAATCCAAAGTATCTTATTGTATCCTTTCATTTTTATTTTCCATGTTTTTTTCTTAGGGGGAGAGTTTTTACAAAACTCTAATAAACCTTGGTACTGCGTACCAAACCGCCCAAGGGGAAATTCTTCAGCAAATTTCCCCTTGGATCCCCTTGTGCCGCCCAGACGAAGCTGAGCGTTTCATATTTTATTGAATAAATGACTAACGCCTCTGCTGGTACATCCATGTACCCCAGAGTCTAGCCTGACATCCGTGTCAGGCTTACGCCATTTTGTATTCAATAAAACCTGAAACAGCTTCGATGGGGAAGAGGTCATCTCTCCGATTAGCTGTTATTGAAACTCACCTTTTGGTAATGTGTTATGTCCGAGAAGTCGGGCATTCAGTGGCTTTTTGATATAAGAATTTATTTGAAATTCTAGAAAGTCGTGGTGTTGCACACCACACCGCCAAAAGGGGAAGCCTCCAGCTGCTTCCCCTTTTGAATCCCCTGAGCCGCCCCAACGGAGTTAAGCGTTTCGGCAATGATTGAATAAATACCTAACGGTTCTGATGGTACATCCATGTACCCCAGAACCTAGCTCAACGTCCATGTTGAGCTTACAGCATTTTATATTCAATCATTACCTCAACAACTCCGAGGGGGAAATCATTTAGGCTGCAAGGATATTTGGAGCAGTTAATGCTTATTTATGCCCCCAATTTGTTGGAGTATTTACTTTGATTTTTGTTTTTAAGTACTCGGGATTTGTTAGTTTAATCTATGAACACTTAACTCATGAAAAGTATTGATTAATAGTAAAACAATAATCATAAATTTGTTTATAAAGTGCAGAATGAAAACATTTCATTTTGCTAGAATCTAAAATATACGATAGCATCAAAATTTGATTATAAAACATACTGTTATTGGCGAGTTTTACTTTGATAAATGACAGAGTAAATGCGAATTCGCAGAATTAAAATAAGCAGATATCGAGTTATGGGTATGATAAAGCACAAAATTGAGTCTACAGAAGCTTTTATAAAGCTTACAGAGAAAAAAGGTGGGATCTATATTACTGAAAAAGATGATATAGAATTTCACGTCATGTGTAGTATATCAATAAAAATTGAACATTTTAAAGATCTGACTTTATCAAACATTACGTTCGAAGATGACTTTATATTGCAAGGTGGTCGTATCGAAAATTGTGTGCAGATTGCAAAATGTACTTTTAAAAAACGATTTATTTTTGGAGTGGTTTGTGAGAAAGGTTTTTGGGCTAGGGGAGTTGTTTTCAACTCATATACAAGTTTCGTTAATGGTGTATTCAAAGAAAGTTTTCATTTGACTGGGGTTTCAAATTTTGGACCTTTGATTTTTACTCAAGGTAAATATGATAGCTTTGGCATATTTGAGTCAAATCTAAGCCATTATCTAGATTTTAGTAAAGCTGAAATTGAATATATTAATATCAAAAATGTTACATTTGAAAAAGCACTATCTTTCACAGATGTGCATATAAAAGCTGGCGCTAGAGAGGCAATGCGAATCTTAAAGGATCAAGCGCACAAATATAATGATAAAATTGCTGCTGTAGATTTTTATCAAAAAGAAATGATTGCGCTAGAATCTGAACTCTGTTCAAGTAAAGGAAAATACTCAGAGCTTTTTGTTATATTCATGAATAGGATTTCTAATAATCATGGATTAAGTTGGCTACGAGCAATATGCTTTACACTGTTATCAGGCTTTATCTTTTTTACATTATTCCTACTTTGCCTTGATGAGCCATATTATTCATTCGAATGGAAAGGTATAGAACAATTCATAGAAGTTCATTCGATGACGTTCAGGTATTTTATTGAGTTTATAAATCCAGCACACAAAATTTCTTATATGGATAATTTTTCTCCAAGTGGTTGGAGTTTTATTTTCGATCTTCTCGGCAGAATATCAATAGGATATGGGGTTTACCAAGCTCTTACATCATTTCGTAAGTATGGTTTCAAATAAAAAAAGTATTTAATAGGAAAATTAATAAAGGTACAGTTCTTCTATTTTAGTAGATATATACTTATCTTCATGAGTTAGTAAATTAGGTTTCAAATGCAGAAATATACTAAAATGGTGAAATGCTAAAGTCTCAATCCCCTCAAATCGAAGAGATACCCTTAGTCCCCTTGAAGCTGTTGAAGTGATAATTGAATATCAAAATGGCGTAACCTCGACATGGATGTCGAGGTAGGCTCTGGGGTACATGGATGTACCATCAGAGGCGTTAGCCATTTATTCAATTATCACTGAAACGTTTAGCTTCGTGGGGCGGCACGGGGAGATGGAAGAGGGGGATTGCTGGTGATCCCCCTTTTTCACGGGTGTGGGTGGTAAACTCACGACTTTCTAGAGTTTCGAAGAAACTCTTTCTACGAAATCGGCTGGTAAGCCAAAACTTACGAAATAACCTTTTTCAACCGATAAACAAACTCCAATGCCTGTTTAGGCGTTAAATCGTCGGGGCAAACCTGATTAAGTAACGCCTCAATTTCTTCTAATTCAGGCGAAATACCAGCGTTAAAACTTAAATTCAAATCTTGTTGAGTCGGCGAAGTCACATCGTGATCACGGCTTTCCAGCAAGTGTAACTTCTGCTTAGCAGCTTTGATCACATGATTAGGCACACCTGCTAAAGCTGCAACTTGTAGACCATAACTCTTACTCGCTGCGCCTTCTTGTACGGCATGCATAAAGGCGATGGTGTCACCATGCTCTACAGCATCTAGGTGAACATTCGCTACAGAAGAAAGTGTTTCAGGTAACTGAGTTAATTCAAAGTAATGGGTAGCAAAAAGCGTTAACGCTTGTAGTTTAGTGGCAAGATATTCAGCGGCTGCCCAAGCGAGGGATAGACCATCATAGGTTGAGGTTCCACGGCCAATTTCATCCATCAATACCAAAGAGTTTTGCGTGGCATTATGAAGAATGTTGGCGGTTTCGGTCATTTCTACCATAAAGGTTGAACGACCTGAGGCGAGATCGTCTGATGCTCCAATACGAGTAAAGATGCGATCAATCGGTCCAATAACCGCTTTTTCAGCTGGAACAAAACAACCAATATGAGCCATTAAAGTGATTAATGCCGTTTGGCGCATATAAGTTGATTTACCGCCCATGTTTGGACCTGTGACCATCAACATACGGCGCTGGTTGTTTAGCTCAACAGGATTAGCGATAAAAGGGACATCACTGACATACTCAACCACAGGGTGACGCCCTGCATCAATATGAATACCAGTAACGCTTGTAAGTTCTGGGCAAGTGTAATTTTGCATTTCAGCACGCTCAGCAAAACAACTTAGCACATCAAGCTCAGCAGCGGATTTAGCAAACTGCTGTAAAGGTGCCAGTTGTGGCATCAGCAAATCAAATAGTTGTTCCCATAACTGTTTTTCAAGTGCAAGCGCTTTTCCTTGGCTAGAAAGGACTTTTTCTTCGTGCTCTTTCAGCTCAGGAGTAATGTATCTTTCAGTATTTTTAAGGGTTTGTCTGCGTTGATAAGACAGCGGAACATTGGCTGACTGGGCTTTACTCACTTCAATGTAATAGCCATGCACACGGTTGTAGCCCACTTTTAGGGTTGGAATACCGGTTTGCTCGCGTTCACGAAGTTCCATTTGTTCTAGGTAACTCGTAGCACCATCACTCAGTTGACGCCACTCATCAAGCTCTGCGTTATAGCCTTCTTTGATGACGCCACCATCGCGGATCAGCATTGGCGGGTTATCTACAATGGCGTTTTGCAGTAACTCTAGTTCTGCTGGAAACTCGCCCAATAGTCGAGTTAATAGTTGTAGATGCGCTGACTCTGCATCTGACATCAAATTTTGAATTTCAGGTAACACTTCCAGTGCTTGGCGAAGTCGTGCAAAATCTCTTGGTCTTGCGGTTCGAAGTGCTAATCTGGCAATGATTCGTTCAACATCCCCTAACCCTTTTAGAAAGTCGTGTAGCTCATCATATAAATTGGCATCGATTAGTTCGGATACGGCTTGGTGACGAGCTTGAATGTGAGCATGATTGGTCAATGGCTGGTGGATCCAGCGTTGCAACATTCGACTGCCCATCGGCGTAGCCGTACTGTCGAGCACTGACGCTAAGGTATTATCAAACCCACCTGATAGGTTTTGAGTCAGTTCTAAGTTTTTACGAGTAGCTGCATCCAGTACAATACTGTCGTTTTGATTAAAACGAGTAATGGCATTAATGTGGGGCAGGGCGGCACGTTGAGTGTCTTTAACATACTGCATCAAACAACCTGCGGCTTGTAATGATAATCGGGCATCGCCAATGCCAAAGCCACGCAGATCTTTAGTACCAAATTGTTCAAGCAGCATTTTCATGCCAGTGTCGTAATCAAATTCCCATTCTGGGCGACGACGGCTACCTTTAATTGAGCCAATTAAGGTCAACTCTGAGAAATCTTCGCTATACAGTAATTCAGCAGGATTAGTACGTTGTAGCTCAGCTTCTAACGCTTCTAATGAGTTGAGTTCGCTAACGACAAATCGACCTGAAGCAACATCTAATGTGGCGTAACCGAATAGATTTTGTCGACCATAAACCGCAGCTAATAAGTTATCTTTGTGCTCTTGTAGCAAAGCTTCATCAGTAAGAGTGCCCGGAGTGATAATACGTACTACTTTACGCTCAACAGGACCTTTTGATGTCGCTGGATCGCCCACTTGCTCACAGATTGCAGCAGATTCACCTAATTGAACTAATTTTGCCAGATAGCCCTCAACTGAATGATAAGGTATACCTGCCATTGGGATAGGATTGCCACCGCTTTTGCCGCGTGCAGTAAGTGAAATCCCCAATAACTCAGCGGCACGTTTAGCGTCATCATAAAAAAGTTCGTAAAAATCCCCCATTCGATAAAACAGCAACATATCAGCATGTTGAGCTTTCATCGTAAGGTATTGACGCATCATTGGCGTGTGGCTGTCTAAGTTTGCTAGTTCGGCATTCATGGGAAAGAGAAAAGCCCTATCTCAATAAAAATCTTTGACGGCTATATTAGCAAGAATTAAATTCGTGATCCGATAAGAAGTTAAAAATTATTTTCAATAACACTTGATACTGTATGATTGTACAGTATACTAACTGACAATTAAATCGAATTGAGTTACATATCCACGAGGGAACAACAATGGCAGCAGATGCAAACAAAGAAAAAGCACTGAGCGCAGTATTGGGACAAATTGAAAAGCAATTTGGTAAAGGTTCTATCATGCGTTTGGGCGAAGACCGCTCAATGGATGTAGAAACCATTTCTACTGGTTCGCTGTCATTGGATGCCGCATTGGGTGCGGGTGGTTTACCAATGGGACGTATCGTTGAGATCTACGGTCCTGAATCTTCTGGTAAAACGACTTTGACCCTTGAAGTTATCGCAGCAGCGCAAAAACAAGGTAAGACCTGTGCCTTTATTGATGCCGAGCACGCGCTTGATCCTGGTTACGCTAAAAACCTAGGCGTAGATATTGATAACCTACTGTGTTCACAACCAGATACTGGTGAGCAAGCACTTGAAATTTGTGATGCATTAACTCGCTCTGGTGCGGTAGATGTCATCATTGTTGACTCGGTTGCGGCTCTTACTCCAAAAGCTGAAATTGAAGGCGAAATCGGTGATTCACACATGGGCTTAGCGGCTCGTATGATGAGCCAAGCTATGCGTAAGCTTGCGGGTAACCTAAAGCAGTCTAACACGTTACTTATCTTCATTAACCAGATCCGTATGAAGATTGGTGTAATGTTTGGTAACCCAGAAACCACAACTGGTGGTAACGCACTTAAATTCTACGCTTCTGTTCGTTTAGATATCCGTCGTACTGGTGCGATTAAAGAAGGCGACCAAGTTGTTGGTAACGAAACCCGCGTTAAAGTGGTTAAGAACAAGATTGCCGCACCATTTAAGCAAGCTGATTTCCAAATCCTTTATGGACAAGGTATCAACAGCAATGGTGAGTTAGTTGACCTAGGTGTTCAACATAAGATCATCGAAAAGGCTGGCGCTTGGTACAGTTATAAAGGTGACAAGATTGGTCAAGGTCGTGCAAATGCAGGTAAGTTTATGATTGAAAACCCTGCTGTTGCACAAGAGATCGATCAGCAACTTCGTGCTCTTCTTCTAGGTAAAGCAGAAGCTAATCAAGCTGCTGAAGGTGAAGAAAACGTTGATTTAGAAACTGGCGAAGTATTCTAAACCAGTGTCTAACACACCAACAGCCAAATCCTACGCGGTCAGCTTATTAGCTGGCCGTGATTATTCCCGCAAACAAATCCACGATAAACTCGTCAAAAAAGACTTCGAGCTTACAGATATCGAGATTGCCCTCGATGAATGTGAAGCTAGTGGCTACCTTAATGATTCTCGTTATGCAGAATCATTGCTGAGAAGTCATATCTATAAAGGTCATGGTGTAATTCGAATTCGCCAAGCCATGTCACTTAAAGGGCTATCTTCTGAAGTCATATCACAAGCGATAGAAAATTCAGATTGTGACTGGTTTGAACTTGCCAAAGAAAAAGCAATGAAAAAGTATGCGGGAAAACCGGCAGCAGGTTACAACGAGAAAGCTAAACGTATTCGCTTTTTATTGGGACAAGGATTCGATTACGAACAAGCCAATTATGCCTTGCATGTGAGTGAAGACGATTAATTCACTTTGATTATTTTCTCTAAACACACCCTAATCAATGAGTATATCGAAATTGATTTAAAGCCCATTTTAAGCTCTTTATTAAGCAGTTGCTTATTTTTTAATTCAAACCTTTTATAACATGTATTTCCGGTGGTTATCAGTATATAATCACCGCATTTCACTGTGGGCAAAAGCGAATAGAACAAAAACGTTGTCGCTTGCTGATTTAATCTTTCCAATTTCAGGACGAGTTCATGTATCAAACCACTGCCGCGCTTAGAACCGCGTTTTTAGAGTTTTTTGGTCGCAATGGTCACCAAATTGTCGATAGCAGTTCGTTGGTTCCGCACAACGATCCAACATTATTGTTTACCAATGCTGGTATGAACCAGTTCAAAGATTTGTTTTTAGGGCAAGAGAAGCGTTCTTATACTCGTGCCACTACATCACAGCGATGTGTACGTGCTGGTGGTAAACACAACGATTTGGATAATGTTGGTTACACCGCTCGTCACCATACCTTTTTTGAAATGCTGGGTAACTTCAGTTTTGGTGATTACTTTAAAGAAGATGCCATCAATTTTGCTTGGACGTTTTTAACTGAAGAGTTAAAGCTTCCAAAAGAAAAGCTTTGCGTTACGGTTTATGAAACTGATGATGAAGCATTCAGTATTTGGCGTGATAAAGTTGGTGTACCTGAAGATAGCATTATTCGCATTGGCGATAACAAAGGTGCTCAATACGCTTCTGACAACTTCTGGCAAATGGGTGACACTGGTCCTTGTGGTCCATGTACAGAGATCTTTTATGATCACGGTGAACACATTTGGGGTGGTCGTCCAGGTACTCCAGAAGAAGACGGTGATCGTTTCATTGAGATCTGGAACCTAGTATTCATGCAATACAACCGTCAACCAGACGGTACGATGGAGCCACTACCAAAACCATCTGTAGATACAGGGATGGGGATTGAGCGTATTGCTGCCATTTTGCAAGGTGGTCACTCAAACTACGACATCGACATTTTCCAGAAATTAATTGCTAAAGCAGCGGAACTTACTGGTGCAAAAGATCTCGAAAATAAATCACTTAGAGTCATTGCTGATCACATTCGTTCTTGTGCATTTTTGATTGCCGATGGCGTAATGCCATCGAACGAAGGTCGCGGTTATGTTTTACGTCGCATCATTCGTCGTGCTGTTCGTCACGGCAACAAGCTTGGTGCAACAGATACTTTCTTCTACAAGCTCGTTCCTACCTTAATTGAAGTGATGGGCGATGCTGCAAATGGATTAAAAGAAGTTCAAGCGATTGTTGAAAAAGCCCTGCAAGCGGAAGAAGAACAATTCGCACGTACTCTTGAGCGTGGTCTGAATATTTTAGATGCAGCTCTTAATGAGTTAGACGGTAAAGTTTTAGATGGTGTAACCCTATTTAAGCTTTATGACACCTATGGTTTCCCTGTCGATTTAACCGCTGATGTTTGCCGTGAGCGTGAAATTGATGTAGATGAAGCCGGTTTTGAAGCTGAAATGGCGAAGCAAAAAGCGCGTGCGCAAGCCGCTGGTCAATTCAGTGCCGATTACTCATCAGCGATCACTCTTGAAGAAACGACCGATTTTACAGGTTATGAGCTATTGGCTGATAACAGTAGTGTGATCAAACTGCTTAAAGAAGGTGAAGAAGTTTCAGAGTTATCAGCTGGTGATGAAGCCATTATCGTATTGGAGCAAACGCCATTTTATGCAGAGTCTGGTGGTCAAGTTGGTGATAGTGGCATGCTAACTGGCGAAGATTTTGAGTTTGAAGTTAAAGATACTCAAAAGTACGGTCAAGCCTTTGGTCATATTGGTAAGCTTGTTTCTGGTTCTGTAAAAATGGGTGTTAGCGTAGCGGCTCAAGTTAATAAGCAACGTCGTCATCGTACTCAACTGAATCACAGTGTGACTCACTTATTACACGCTGCACTTCGTCAAGTATTGGGTACGCATGTAACTCAGAAAGGTTCATTGGTTGACCCTGATAAATTGCGTTTTGACTTCTCTCACTTTGAAGCTGTAAAAGCTGAAGAGCTGGTTGAAGTTGAAAACTTAGTTAACCAACAAATTCGTCGTAACCATGAGCTTAAAGCAGAAGTGATGGACATTGATACGGCCAAAGAAAAAGGCGCAATGGCTCTGTTTGGTGAGAAATATGATTCTGAAGTGCGTGTTGTCACTATGGGGGATTTCTCTATCGAGCTTTGTGGTGGTACTCACGTTGGCCGCACGGGTGATATTGGCTTATTTAAAATCACTCAAGAATCAGGCATTGCTGCAGGTGTTCGTCGTATTGAAGCGGTAACAGGTGCTGCAGCCATTGAATTGGTTAACGCTCAACAACAAGCATTATCTTCTGCTGCCGCTTTATTAAAAGCAGAACCGAATGCATTGGTTGCAAAGCTTCAAGCTCAACTTGATAAAGCTAAGTTACTTGAAAAAGAAGTGGCACAACTTAAAGGTAAGTTAGCCTCGGCAGCAAGTGCTGATTTAGTCAACGAAGCCGTCGAAGTAAACGGTATTAAAGTATTAGTGAAAAAACTTGAAGGTGTCGATGCAAAATCGCTTCGTGATCTTCAAGATCAACTAAAAACCAAACTAGGTACAGGTGTAGTTGTATTAGGTATTGCTGGTGACGCTAAGGTGAACCTTATCGCTGGTGTGAGCAAAGACCTAACCGCTAAAGTGAAAGCGGGTGAACTTGTAGGTATGGTTGCTGGCTTTGTGGGTGGTAAAGGCGGTGGTCGCCCTGACATGGCACAGGCTGGAGGTAGTCAACCAGAAAACCTAGATAACGCACTAACTAAGGTATTACCTTGGTTAGAGGAACGCTTGATTTAACCTTTGTTAATGCTTCTTATAAACAATAAATAATGCGCTTTTAAAGGCGCATTATTTTTGAAGATATAAAATTAAGAAGAAAGCCGTTAGAAGTCAGGTCTTATATCTTACTGAACCAAGTGAGGGATTAGGGGTTAAAAAGAGACTTCAATGGTTAATGAGAGCTCAGTGGACCGCTTGTTCAAATACAGCTTTAATATGCTGAACCTGAACATAAAGTTGCTGAAAATCAGAATGCTTGAGCGGATATCTTGGGGATAGAGGGTATTCATGTTAGGTTTAGGACGACTTTTTATAAGCATTATTTAAATAGTTAGCAGTTGTTTGTACGGTAAAATCAAGTCGAGTATTGAATTGCTCATTTGCTTACCACAAATCGCCATTTAATGACGTTTTCTCAATTGAACACTATTAATTTAAGCCAAGCTGACCTTATAATAGGCGGAAATCGGAGATGTGCCGGATGTACGCTGTAATGGAAAAATAGGAGCGATCGAATGCTGATTTTGACTCGTCGAGTTGGTGAAACATTGATGATTGGTGATGAAGTCACCGTCACAGTACTAGGTGTAAAGGGTAATCAGGTACGTATTGGTGTTAACGCGCCAAAAGAAGTCTCTGTACACCGTGAAGAAATTTACCAACGCATTCAGTCTGAGAAAGAAAATTCATCAGAGGATAGTAACGGCAATTTCTGATAATAGGGATTTGCAGTTTTGAAGGCCAGCTTTTTAGCTGGCTTTTCTTTTTTGGGCTTTATGAAGTAAACCTCCCTAGATCTTTTATTTATTAAAACTCAGCGTTTCTGATCAAAACCTACCTAAACTGGCACTTTTCATACATAATTTACTACTGATTAGCATAACCCTTCGACAATGTGATTAAAAACAGGGCAGTTGGATCGACATAAATAAAAAGGGTTTGACTTATTTCCTTCACACAGTAATATGTGCGCCAAGAAAACGGAGAGGTGGCCGAGTGGCCGAAGGCGCTCCCCTGCTAAGGGAGTATGGGCTTTATCTCCCATCGAGGGTTCGAATCCCTCCTTCTCCGCCATTTTCTTGTTAGATATTTTTGATGCGCGTGTAGCTCAGCTGGATAGAGTACCTGGCTACGAACCAGGCGGTCAGAGGTTCGAATCCTCTCACGCGTACCATCAAATCTAATATGAACTTGAATTCGATGCGCGTGTAGCTCAGCTGGATAGAGTACCTGGCTACGAACCAGGCGGTCAGAGGTTCGAATCCTCTCACGCGTACCATTCAATTTCATGTTTATATCTAAATTAGTAAATACCGATGCGCGTGTAGCTCAGCTGGATAGAGTACCTGGCTACGAACCAGGCGGTCAGAGGTTCGAATCCTCTCACGCGTACCATATTTACTTACTTTTTATCGATGCGCGTGTAGCTCAGCTGGATAGAGTACCTGGCTACGAACCAGGCGGTCAGAGGTTCGAATCCTCTCACGCGTACCATAAAGTAAAAGTACCACGGAGAGGTGGCCGAGTGGCCGAAGGCGCTCCCCTGCTAAGGGAGTATGGGCTTTATCTCCCATCGAGGGTTCGAATCCCTCCTTCTCCGCCATTACTTTTACCCATTCTTATGTATCTTTTTTCTAAATCTTCTTTTTAATTTAATTATCTTTATTTCTCAGATTATCTGATTTTTTATCGGATAAAGAACAATTGTGTAAACGTCAACAGAAACGCACATCCTTGTGCTCACGATTGTGACATTCTTAACTAGTCAACCCCTAAGAACCCACCAGTTTGATGTGCCCACAGTTGCGCATAAATACCACCAGACTTGATGAGTTCAGAGTGAGTGCCTTGTTCAACCACTTTTCCTTCATCTAATACGATAAGTCTGTCCATTGCTGCAATGGTCGAAAGACGATGTGCAATAGCGATAACCGTTTTGCCTTCCATTAATTGATATAAGCTTTGCTGAATTGCGGCTTCGACTTCTGAATCTAAAGCCGATGTTGCTTCATCTAATACCAAAATAGGCGCATTTTTCAATAGTACTCGTGCGATAGCGATACGTTGACGTTGTCCGCCAGACAATTTAACCCCTCGTTCACCGACTAAAGCATCCAGTCCGTGATTACCTTCAGGATCTGATAGGTCGCTGATAAAGCTATCGGCTTGTGCTTTAGCAATGGCTTCAAGTAATTCCTCTTCAGTTGCATCGGGTCGCCCATAGAGAATGTTCTCTCTAATGCTACGGTGTAATAGAGAAGTATCTTGCGTTACCATACCAATTTGTGAGCGTAGCGAATCTTGAGCTACTTGGCTGATATCGGTGTTATCAATGCAAATTTCACCTTCTTTAATATCATGAAAGCGCAGTAAAAGATTTACAAGGGTCGATTTACCGGCACCAGAACGCCCAACTAATCCAACTTTTTCACCAGGCTTGATGGATAAATTAAGGGAGTCGAGCACTCTTTTTTCTTGATCGTAATGGAATTGTACTTGGTTAAAGTCAATTTGCCCTTGGGTGACGTTCAGCGCTGGGGCGTTCGGGATATCGACGACCTCTGTCGGCTTCGATAAAGTCTTCATGCCGTCAGCCACGGTGCCTATATTTTCAAACAAAGCACTGACTTCCCACATGATCCATTGCGACATACCGTTAAGCCTGAGTGATAAGCTTACGGCAATGGCTATGGCACCCACAGTAATCGCGGCTTCTTTCCAAAGCCAAATTGACAGTGCGCCGATGCTGAATGCTAATACATAATTTAGCGTTTGTACGCCCACATTTATTTTAGTGACTAAGCGCATTTGCTTGTATACGGTTTTTAAAAAGCCATCCATTGAATCCTTAGCATATTCAGCTTCATTTTCGGTATGAGCAAACAGCTTTACGGTGGCGATATTTGTGTAGCTATCGACCACTCGGCCTGTCATGGTAGAACGTGCGTCAGCTTGCTCTGTAGAAACTTTTTTTAATTTCGGAACCAATAAATATTGAATACCAATGTAACAACCAAGCCAAACAAACATAGGTAACACTAGACGCCAATCAGCTGAAGCAATCATCACCAACATAGAGGTGAAATACACCAGAATATAAACAAGCACGTCCAGTAGCTTCATTACCGTCTCACGAACCGCTAAGGAGGTTTGCATAACCTTAGTGGCGACACGCCCGGCATAATCGCTTTGATAAAAACTGATGCTTTGCTTAAGCAGGTGCTTGTGAGAAGACCATCGGATCGACATAGGGAAGTTCCCCATTAATCCTTGATAAACGATGAGTCCATGCAGAAGAGATAAGGCTGGAATGACGACCAGCGTCAATAGCGTCATTCCTAATAGCTTCATTCCTTCTTCTTGCAATAAAGTGTCAGGGTTTTTAGTAACTAACCAATCGACGAGCTGTCCCATAAAGCCAAAAAGAGAGACTTCTAAAATCGCAAGAAAGGCTGTAAGAATGGACATAACCACTAATTGTGAACGATAGCCCTTGGTATGGTGAAGGCAAAAAGCTAAGATGCCTTTGGGAGGTTGAGTATTACCTTCAATAGGTAGCGGATCTACCCATGACTCAAATCGTTTAAACATAAAAGTCCTAAAAAATGTACGAAAACGATTCAGCATACTGTAGTTTCAAAAATCAGCAACCACGGACGAAAAATAAATGATAAGTTTCGAAAAAATAAACGAAAAAACGCAGCTTAAACCTATTGTCAATAAAGTAGTTGATTCATCGATAGGTAAGATTTATTTAGCTGCAAATGTTTTTGGGATTTCTCATTTAACATTAAATAATCCCGAACTTGAATTTATGCAAGCAAGTGAAAATGAAATAGAAGCTGCAGAGCATCATATAGAAATGGCTTGTGTGCAGCTTAAGGAATACTTTGACGGGCTTAGAAATGAGTTCGATTTAGCTCTTGCACCACAAGGAACCGATTTTCAAAAACAAGTGTGGCAAGCACTATTGAATGTTCCTTTTGGTGAAACCGCTAGCTACAGCGATATTTCTGAACAAATTAATCGCCCTAAAGCGGTTCGTGCTGTAGGTGCTGCCAATGGAGCAAACCCGATAGCAATCATAGTTCCTTGCCATCGTATTATTGGAAAGAGTGGTAAATTAACGGGTTATGCCTATGGGTTAGAGCTTAAAAAAACGTTATTGAAACTTGAGGGCAAGTGAATAAAGCCAGCTTGGGGGTTTTAGCCTATCTCGTTGTTCAACTAAATATTTATAACACTCGGTATGCCCATTCTCCTTAGCGTATCCGGCTGGAGAGGTATCGTCAAAGGGATAAGAAATAAGTCTTTTTGTTAATCTTTTATAGGTAAGCTGTGGTTCAATAGCTTTAATTGCATCAGTTCTCCCATCCATAGCAAGGTAATGTAGGGGGTGCCAACCTGTGGATTCCGAAGCAACATCAAGTAATTCAGGGTGTTCAGTAACTAGAAATTGAATTACTTTGATTTTTCCTAATTGGCAAGCACGGTGGATTGGTAACGTATGGTATTTAGGAAGGTAAAGTAGTTCAGAATCAGCTCCCACTAAGTATTTTATCACATCCAAGTTACCATGTTCTGTTGCTAGATAAAGTGGGGTGGGGTGAGGATATGTTCGATGTTTTTCTGGTTGTCTTTCATGTAAGTATTTCACCACTTCAACATTTCCACTAGCGGCAGCCCAATGCAATGGTGTGTAGCCATCAGGGTCAACACAGCTTAAATCAATACCATAATCATCCAATGTTCTTACACTATTAAGTATTCCAGATCTTGCAGCCCAGCGTAGTCCTTTTTGCTTGATAACCTTAGGAATTTTATCCAAGAAATCTGTGGATAAATATTGATAGTCGCCAGGGCGTATATGCTTATAAAGCATACTGTTTGAATGGTCCACATTCAGGCTTAGGGCTTTTTGTAATATTAAAACTCGTATTTCAGCGTCATTGATGATCCTGAGACCATCAATAAGCTCCAATTCACTTTCACATGTTTGTACCCATTTTTGTGCTTGTTGCTTAAAGGCTTGGTCTGATTGAATTCTCAAATTGAGGCATAAAATTGGTTGTAACTTTAATACTTCACAACAGGAGTCGTTGAAGTCTTGGTAAGAAGTCGGTTTTGCTTGTAATGGTGTTCCACTTGTGAAATTAAACGCTTCAGTAAAGCTCGTTGCAATAAAAATACCTTGATGGATCATTGCGCAAGTATCTTGTAATGGAATTAAGGATACATCCACAGGTAAATCAGAAAGTTCTACGGGAACTAATTTGTCCAGTTCATTTGCAATCAAGTAGGTATAATCCTCTGATTGAAAAAAGATAAGGCCATCGACATCAGCCACTAAGATTTTGTCGGGAGTTGGAGGTAAGGTTTTAATCTGCTCAGCTTGAGTATCTCCAGGTGAAGCTTTTGTGTCTGGGGCTTGATCTTCTCGGGATAATAGTTCATTGACTACTAATGGTGAAATAAAGCATCGAACTAAATTACCAAACACCAACAACTTGGGGGTGGTATAACAAGCGACACTCCTACTTTGGCCTGGCAAACTTTCTAACCCTAGCTCGTTAACCATTAAATGCCTCAATTGCCATCTTTTGTTGAAATTATTGGGTAATTCATTGGCATAAATAAAACAATCGATAGCTAAGTTAAGTAGTTGGGTTTGCTCCTCGGTAAATTTAGTACAGTCTTTCGAATTTAGGGTGTGAAGCAAACGATGGTAATTAAACTCAACTTTAGGAAGCAAGCTTTTATAATTTGGATTTAACTGTAAAATTAATTGATGTATTTGTGCTTTAGTCAGTTTTCTTTTCCCTAGTTGGGCAACTAGGCTACTTATGATTTGTTGATTATTACTGAGGCGCTGGCTTGTCACAAAATCTTCTTTAATCCATGTTATTTGTTTTTTACTTTTTACATCGGCTTTAGCTTCGTCTAGAGAGGGTTGCTCAGTAGTTGTTTGTTGTGCAAATATTTCCTCACTTTGTACTTCTACTGGTGCTTTCTCTGATTCCTCAACGACTAAGTGCTCTTCTGATGTGGCTGTTTCAGCTTGCATTGTCGTTTTAGTCTCTAAAGAACTTTCCGATGCCTGTGTTGTTTGAACTTCTGCGGAAGCGATACTGTGAGGTTGTTGAGGTAGTGCTTCGTAACTACTTGGACCGTGAACGTAGGTGTAAGCTAAAGCCGAAATATTTGAAGCCGCATCTTGTACATCTTCTAATAATGCTTTTAGTTCTGTGTTGTCGTCTGTATTAGTTATTTGTTTATCTATAACTTGAATGAATCGACCATATAGGGCTGGAGGAATAAAAGGGACTTCTTCTACCAGTACATATTCATCAACTGTTCGATTTGGCAAATCTATCTCAACCCTTTCATTAGCAGGCTCTGGGAACAACTGGGTTACTGGGGTTGTTAGCGTTTGTACAGCAAGATCATGAGACATATTAACTATTTTACTATGTTAAATTTCAGTTAGTTATATCAAATAAACCTAACATGATTGGTTAATTATTTTTAATAGAAGTACATGAATGTACGAACCCTTTGAACTGTTAGCTATAAGCTATTTTCAAAGCTCGAAAAGTGATAGCATCGCCACATCTTTAAGTTTGATGTGAATAGTTTCAATGACGTTATCAAAAGAGTTAACCACTCGTTGTGGTGGTAAGTGTGAGTTGTGTAGTTCGGAAAGTGAATTGTCAGTGTTTGATGTATCTTCAAGTGCTCAGTCAGATACTGAAATCGCGCTTTGTTCTGTTTGTTCCGAACAAGTAGCCAGAACAGAAGGTTTTGACGTTAATCACCTGCGCTGCTTAAATGACAGCATGTGGAGCACAATACCAGCGGTTCAAGTGATGTCAGCAAGAATGCTTAATCGTCTAAGTAGTGAAACGTGGGCTCAAGATTTGAAGGATATGCTGTACCTCGATGAAGAACTACAAGCATGGGTTGATGAGGAAGCATCTGAAGATGACGATGATATCAAGCATGTGGATTGTAATGGCGCAGTATTAAATGCGGGTGATACGGTAGTTGTGATTAAAGACTTGAACGTAAAAGGTACCAGTTTTGTTGCCAAGCGTGGTACATCAGTACGTAATATCTCTTTAACCAACAACCCTGAACATATTGAAGGACGAGTCAACGGTACTCGTATTGTCATCCTGACTCAATATGTGAAGAAGTCTTAAAAAAGTAACTAGACAGAACTATTTATTAACGGCATCGAGTTCTAACTCGATGTCAGTGCAGCCTTTTTTGCAATAAATGCCCGAGCTTTTTGCTTTTTGGTCTTCAGGTAAAACGAGTTCTAAAGGTTGCTTGCATTCAGCACACTGACTGGGTTTACCATTTAGTACTCGTTTTATTAATCCTTTTTGCTGTTTAAAGGATTGGCTTGTGAGCTTATTTATACTTTCGAAATCAGTCATAACAATTTAATACTTGCAACAATAGGTGCATTATACGAAGTTGTTACGCGTTAAATAAAGGTATCTTTGATCTCTTTCTTGGCATAGTTCAAGTCTTGTTGCTCTTTACCAACCAAAATCATGTAATTACCATTTTGCTCAAAGGTCATGCCTTCATATCCATCTTTAGCAAAATTAGACTTGGCAATCATTCTGTCTTCATTCGGAATAATAAAGACAGTCACTTGTCCACCATCCTTATTTTGCATTACAAGGTGCATACCTTTAATGCCTTGGAAGTCGCAATATTTAGAAAATACCACTTGTCCGGGCTGTTTGGTGAAGTGTGCGCCTTTCAACCCTTTTATACCATCGAGTTCATGATTAATTTTGGCAAAACCAATGTCATTTTCTGTCGAAAAGCTCGCTGGCGCGTGATGTTGGTGTGCAATCGCATAGCTAGATAAATCTATCTCACCAGTGCGAAGCATAGTAAAGGTTACGCCTGCCACAAATGCAACTGAAGCAGCCATTGATACCAAGAAGCTCGTAGTACGTTTAACTTTTTGGTGATGCTTTAACTGCTGACGTAGTATTAAGCGTTCAGTCATACCTTCTGGTGTTGACACGTTTAATGCGTCAGCAATTTTGTTGTCTAATGACTTTAAATCATTAAGAAAATCATGTTTGGTCGAATCTGCATTTGCAGCTTCTAAAAAAGATTCGTCTTGACTATGCGGTTCAGCATAAGCTTTACGGCGAAATTCTAGCTCATCCATGCGATAGCCCCCTTTTTTCTGTTTTTTCAATAGCTTCTTTCAACTGATTACGCGCCCTAAAGAGTCGAGTCATTACAGTATTGCGATTTAAATCAAGAATGCTGGCGATTTCATCACCAGTAAAACCGCCAATAACTTGCAGTAATAGAGGTTCACGGTACTCCAACTCTAAACTACCGATTTGTCTTCTTAACAAGTGTTGCTCAGCATGTTGCTCATTTGAGCCTGAAAACACATCTTCAAGGTGATCTTGCTCAATATCGGCATAATCAAATTGTTTGCGTTCAAACCGACGAGCGTTCTCACGGCGTAAAATCGTGATCAACCAAGCCTTGGCCGCTTTGTCATCCTTTAGGGAGTCTAAAGCCTTCCATGCGCGTAAAAAGGTTTCTTGAGTTACGTCTTCGGCAATATGTTTGTCCCCGCACAACCAATACGCATAACGGTATATGTCGGTGTTTAGGGCACGAACTAGGCTCTCGTAACGGCGTTGTTTAGTAATCATGTCTATAGAGACCGTACTGTCCGCCTTTTTATTTCGAAAATGTTTCAACATTTTTTACATTCTTATCGGGCTGTCGCCATACTCCATTGTAATTAAGGATTTAATGGCGTTAACTGGTTGTCATTCTTATTCGAATTCGACACGTTTAAAGACTCAATTGCATCCCTTAGAGTTTTTGCCGTTAGTTGGCACTGACCTTTACCGTATTGAGCTGATTGTAATTGCTCTATTACTTGTTGAAGCTGTTTTGAAGCTTGAGAGACTTGCGACAAGTTCAAAGCCGTTCCTTGGTGTTGACTGACGTACTGCTGGATCAGAGTGAGCACTTTACCATACTCTTTGCTTGCTAAAGCTTGTTCTAGCTGATTTATGGAGATATCAGACCAGCGAGTAGATACTCTAGTATTTGTCGCGACTTGTTCAACCGGTTTGCGACTTTGACGCCACCACATAAAGGTAGAAAAGAACCAAAGCACAGCAAAAGCAAGAGTGGCCCAAGGCCAGTAGCCAGCAGATACCGATTGTGTCGTTGGTGTTCCTGCTATAGGAGGCGTAACAACAGCAGGAGCGTCAGTGATTGCCGGTACTGAGCCAACAACTTTTATAGTTCTAGCTGGTAACATTGCAAACTCTTGCTTGCGTTTTACTGGGTTCCACCATGGAACTCTAACTTCAGGTAAAGTAAAAGTTCCGGGTTTGGTTGGAACGATTGCAATAGTTTGGCTTACCTCTGCCACCATAGAATTGCCTCGTACATAAGTTTTACGTACGGGTTTTTCTGGGTAATTTTTTAGCTCATTAGGGTAATTTAAACTGAAATCTGGAACACTGGTATCGTCAGTATTTGACGCTAAGATTTTGATGGTTCGAGTGATAGGCGAACCAACGTCAAATTCTGACTTATTCTCTGGCCACGTGTCTTTCAGCACAACCAAATCAGAAACTAACCAGTTGCCATGATAATCAGCTGGTTTAGGCAAAATTTGAATGGTTTGTGGTTTTGCATTTAAGAGAACAGGGCGGCTTTCATTAAATCCAAATAAGCCTCGGCTAGGTTGAGTATTGGTTAATACATCACCGTTAAAGCCAGCGCCAGTAATTTCTAGCTTACCTGCTTTATCTGGAATGATGCCATAGGTTCTCTCAATTACTCTAAAACGACGTCCATTGACAATTTCTGTATCATCTTTGTCGTTACCAATTTGCTTAACTTGCGCGTCATTTATGTTTGGAGCATTCAGTGCGCCACGTTGAAGATCAACGGCAAGATAAAGTTTCATGGTATACAGCAATAATTGACCCACATACCCTTGTTGATGATTTAGTGAGGTAGTGATGTAAACGTCTTTATTTTTTTGTTGGGCATTTTTATCGGTTACCACTTGTAGAGCGATTTCATTCGACTTTACATTGTCGATTTCAAAGCTTGGAATTCTTACAATGCCTTTGTGCTTAGGGGCCAATAAAATCTGCCAGCGGGTTTCACGCTTAGCATCAAAGTTGATGATTTGAGTACTGCGACTCACGCTAGTTCGACCGACAATAAAGTCCTTAAGTAGGGCAGAGGTATTGAGAGTATTACCGTCGAGTTCATCATCAGCAGTGATATTTAAAATAAAGTATTCGCCTTCAACGACAGGGTTTCTATCTACTGACGATTCTATCTTGGTAACCGCCAATGCTGAAAATGACGTACTGAGCAATAGAAAAAATAATGTTAAGAGTCGTTTTACCACTGTTCTTGTCCTTCTACTGTTCTACCTTGTTGGCGACGTTTTTGATACTCAAGCTGCATTTTATTTCTGATCAACAGTTGAGGATCATCAGGTAAAGCATTTAATACTCGTTGCATACTTGCAGGTAATTCCTGTTTAGGTTCACCTTGTTTTTGCTCTGCCGTTGCAGCCTGTTGTTGATCTGATTTTTGCTCATCAGGTTTTTCTTTTTCAGACTGAGTTTGGTCCTGTTTCTTTTCAGACTGCTTCTGCTGAGATTGCTTTTGTTCTTGGTCGTCCTGAGATGTTTGTTGGTTTTGTTGCTGTGGTTTATTGTTTTGGTTATCTTCTGACTGTGATTGACCAGATTTTTGATCTTTTTGCTCAGCGTTTTGATTCTGCTTGTTTTGCTGCTGTTGATTTTGCTTTTGTTGTGACTTTTGTTCGTCACTGTTTTTCTGATTTTGTTGATCACTTTGTTGTTGCTGATCTTTTTTATCTTGGTTTTGCTGTTTGTTGTCACCGCTACTGTTTTGTTTATTTTGCTGCTGTTGCTTCTGAAGTTTTTTGGCTAACTCCAAATTATCTTTAGCGTCAGCCATCGAAGGATTTTGCTTCAAAGCTTGTTGGTAGCGTTTTTCTGCTTCGGCATAATTACCCATTTGCATTAAAGTATTGCCTTGGTTGTAAAGTCCCGTTGCCGAATTGTCTTGCTCAAAACCTTTTAATGCTTGCTTAAAATCACCTGATTTATATTGGGCGCTATGCTGCCATTGAGGTTGGTTAAACTGTTTGGCAGCTTGTTTGTAATTTTGCTCGTTATACGCTTCTTGCGCTTGTTGGTTTTGTGTTTTCCAGAGGGAATCCCAATCAAGGGCATGGGCTTGTTGCGGCATCAAAAGGTAAGAGCACAATACAAGAGAGAACAACGTCGCGCCGTTTCTAAATAACATAAGTACAAAAGGTAAAAGTAATAAAGCGATATAAGGGCCTAAGTCTTGCCATGTTTCACCTTCAAGGTCGGTCAATTTAGCTTGTTTTTTAACACTCAACCATGAAGTTATCTGTTCAATATCATTATTATCAGCTCGCTGGCGGATAGTGATTCCTTGACCTGCTTGAGCCAATTCTTCAAGTAAATCATAACGAGTTTTAGCAACGACAATTTGATCGGCATTGTCTCTGAGTAATTGACCATCAGGAAGCTTAATAGGTGCACCTTGCTGACTTCCGAAAGCCAGAATAATTAAGCGGAAATTTTGGTCATTAAGCTGAGCTTTGGCTTGTTGAAGTTGTTTTTCATTAATGCCGTCTGTGAAGACAATAATATCACCACTAACGTGTCCACCTTGAGTGAGCAGTTGCTTAGCCTTCTCAATACCTGCTGCAAGGTTTGAACCAGCTACAGGCATAATGTCAGGCGATAACGTTGGTAAAAAGTTGAGTAGCGTGCCTTTATCTCGGGTTAACGGGCTAATAGTGAAAGCATCGCCTGCGTATGCGATTAAACCCGTTTCTCCTTCTTTAAGAGCTTTTATTAAATCTATGGCTTTGTAACGTTCTTGAGCCAATCTATTTGGTGGTAAATCTGTGGCATACATGGATAACGACATATCCATCAACAATACTCTGCCTTGTGTACTGGCAAAAACGGGTAAGTTTTCTTTGGTTACAGCTGGGCCAGATAAGGCGAGAACCAAAATCAGCCAAAAACTGCTGAGTAAGAATACTGAGTTTTTATTATTTTGTACGCCAGAATCAATCAGCAAGTTGGCAAGATGAGGTGAAATATAACGATTCCAAACCGTATTTCCGCCTTGTTGACGCCAAAGAAACACTAAAACCACTGCGAGTGGAATGAGGGCAAACAACCATTCAGGACGAATAAAATGTAAGGTCATTTTTGTTCTCCTGATTTGGATTTTCGTAAATTTTGTAATACAGGTAATCGGCTTAGACACATGAGCACGTGCAGTAATAACAATATGGCGAGTGGGTAATAAAACAGCTCTGAACGTGGACGATACGTTTGTTGATCTCTTGCGATAGGTTCTAGCTTGTCTATCTCATGGTAAATCTTTTCTAATTCTTCAGTGTTTCGAGCGCGGAAAAACTTGCCATGGGTTGTATTTGAAATGGCTTTAAGTGCATTGATATCAAGATCCATAGACGGGTTGACTCGTTGGCGACCAAAGAGTGTTCTTTGCTCTAGCACATCCGCACCTACGCCAATGGTATAAATTGTAATGCCTCGTTTTGCGGCAATTTCAGCGGCTTGTTGTGGGTCTAATACGCCAGCATTGTTTGAGCCATCAGTCAGTAAGATCAAAATTCGGTTACTGTTTTTTACTTTATCAAAGCGTTTAACCGCTAAACCAATCGCTTCACCTATGGCGGTTTGTTTACCCACTAATCCAATTTGTGCTTCTTTTAGAAACTGGCTGACTGAGCGTCTATCAAGCGTTAAAGGTGCTTGTAAATAGGCGTGATCGGCAAACAAAATTAAACCAATTCGATCCCCTTTACGACGTTGAATAAAGTCACTAACAACATGGCGGATCATGGTAAAGCGATCAACGGTTTGATTATCTAGTACCATGTCTTCGATTTGCATACTGCCTGATAAATCGACTGCTACCATTAAGTCACGACCTTTACTTGGAAGCTCAATGGGTTCGCCTAACCATTGTGGGCGACAAATGGCAGCTAAAAATAACAACCATAAAAGCCAGTAGCCGTATTTTGACGGTGAAGCTTTTTGTTGCTGAACACCAGAGATGCTACCTGTTGCTGGCAGTTTTAGGTGTCCACCTTGTTGTTTTTGTTTAATGCGTTTGAAAATGAGTGGCAGTGGCAATAATAGCCAAATCCAAGGCCAAATAATGGTTAACATTTTGCCTCCTGTTTTAGAGGCAAGCTTTGTTTAAGCCAAGTCATGGCTAATGACTGCAACTGTTTCTTTTCTGAGTCGGATAGAGGCGTTGCTTGATAGCGTCTATCTAACAGTTCGGCAATTTCACCTTGTTGGTTTTTAGGCATGGTTTTATCAAGCCATTGATACCAATTTTTTCCGTCAATAGAGGCGATGTCTTCTCGGCTTCTATAACTTAGTGCGGCACGTTTTAAGACGGCATTAACTTGCACAGCATAGGTTTCATCGCTTTGCGATATGCTGTTTAATTCAGCTAAAGCGGCAATTTTGACTTGCTGATTTTTTTTATATCGTTTGATAAGCAAGTAAGTCATTACTATCAGCATTAATACGACAACAATAACAACCCAATATCCAATAGCCAGCGGCCAAATTCCGATGGCTTCAGGCGTATGTATATCTTTTAACTGAGCAAGTGCTGGATTTTGGGCATTCATTGGCGTAAATGCTCCAGTTGTTCACTGAGCTTTTTACCTGCATCAATGATATTCGGGTATACATGGATTTGCTGCATAATCGAGAGAAACTGTTGTCTTTTTTGTTGTTCGCTACTTAACCACTCTTGGTAGGAGTGACGTGTTAATACGGTTTTATGTTTACCTTGCTTGATAGGCAGTGAAAATTGTTTGGGAAGTGGTAGCTCGCCCGTTCTTAAAGGGTCAGTGACTAAAAAAGCTTTTACTTCACAATGACGTTTTAACTCAGTAAGTGGTGCAACACATTCTGGGGTAAAGTTTTGTCCGTCTGAAACAATCCATACTAATGAACCGGGTTTAGCTAATCGTTTTAAGCGCATGCAAGCATTGAAAACATGATCGGGCTGATAATCTTCATCGTCAATGTTATCTAGTTGATGTTGATGAAGTTCATTTAGAGTTGAGATAAGTTGCAAAATCCCATGACGACGACTTTTGGGCTTGAGCTCAACATGTTCTGTTTCTGTTGCCACCAAGGCTCCGAGTCGATCACCATGCTGTATTGCTTGCCAACCAAGAGTAGCGGCAATATGTGCCGTTTGTACTGATTGCAGTAATAATTGAGAACCAAAAAATTGACTATGGCTAAAGTCTACAAACAACAGAATAGGGCGCTCACGCTCTTCGACAAACAGCTTTGTATGGGGCTTGCCTGTTCGAGCCGTGACTCGCCAATCAATACTTCGAACATCATCACCTTGTTGATAATGACGAACTTCGGCAAATTCCATACCTCGACCTTTGATGTTACTGCTTCTATGTCCAGCTAAAGCCGCTCTGGCTCTGTGGTTAACATTAGGCAATGCCTTAGCCAGATTTTGACAAGCTAATAACTCTTTTTCTGTCAGGTTTAAGCCATTGGCAAACAGAGGCAATTGTTGTTCAGTTATCATTGTGTTTATCAATTACAACCTTTATTTGGCTTATGGCACAGCGACTAAGCTGATCACTTTTTGGATAACATCATCAGTGCTTATCCCTTCTGCTTGTGCTTGATAGCTCAACAGAATGCGGTGACGTAACACATTACCTGCTACAGCTTGGATATCCTCAGGTGATACATAATCACGTTCTTGAAGCCAAGCTCTTGCTCTTGCACAACGTTCAAGAGAAATGGTGGCGCGAGGGCTGACACCGTATTCTATCCATTGTGCAAGCTCTTCACTAAACCCTTGTGGCTGGCGAGTCGCCATTACAATGTCGATGATGTATTTCTCAAGCGGTTCAGCTAAATAAATATCTAATGCCGCGTCACGAGCTGCAAAAATATCAGTTTGAGAGATAGGCTCCATTGAAGGCAGCTGATGAGTTTGCGCTTCTTTACGTGATTGACGCAAAATTTCCATTTCTGTTTCAGCACTTGGATAATCAAGGCTCAAATGCATAAGAAAGCGGTCAAGCTGAGCTTCTGGTAATGGGTAAGTCCCTTCATTTTCTAACGGGTTTTGCGTCGCCATCACTAAAAACAGTTCAGGTAGCTTGTAGCTGTTTTTACCAACGGTTACTTGGCCTTCTGCCATAGCTTCCAATAGTGCGGACTGAACCTTTGCTGGTGCACGGTTGATTTCGTCTGCCAAAATCAAATTATGGAATATCGGCCCAGCCTCGAATTCAAAAGCACCAGTTTGAGCACGGTAGATATCAGTACCAGTAAGATCGGCAGGTAATAAATCAGGCGTAAATTGAACTCGGTGGAAGTCACCTTCAATACCGTCACATAAAGCTTTGACCGCACGGGTTTTCGCAAGTCCCGGAGGACCTTCTACTAAAAGGTGTCCATTGGCAACAAGTGCGATTAGTAGGTTTTCCGTGAGTGTCGGCTGACCGAGGATCACGGTATTTAAGTATTGTCGTAATGTTTGAAAACGGCTTAGAGACATGATTTTTCTCAGTAATTTAAATGCTTCGACTACGATTTATGGTGTTTTTTATCATTTTATTTATGGGAAGTTCAAGGGATATTAATTTTTCATAATCAGATAAATCTAAACAAGTGTTTGAATATTGCTTTTAAATAGTTAGAATCAGATCACAGTTCTAAGGTCTGACCTGTTGTCGCCAGACAAGTTCCCAAAAAAATCTTGTTTTGAGGTTGGTGGCAAACCAGACATATATTCAATTGATTTTGTTTATTCAGTTCGATTTATTCTATGGTTATAGCATTTAACGGATTGATATATTTCACAGGGGTAATTTATGGGTGGTAAGCAACAACTCACTAACAGTCGTGGCGAACGTGTTGCGATAGTCAGCGGTTTACGAACACCGTTTGCAAAACAAGCTACGGCTTTGCATGGTATTTCAGCATTAGATCTAGGGAAGATGGTCGTAAACGAGATGCTTTCTCGCTCAGAACTTGATCCTAAATTGATTGACCAATTGGTTTATGGGCAGGTTGTTCAAATGCCTGCTGCGCCAAATATCGCTCGTGAAATAGTTCTAGGCACAGGGATGAATGTTCATACTGATGCTTATAGTGTGACTCGAGCTTGTGCCACCAGTTTTCAATCTACGGCAAATATTGCTGAGTCTATTTTATTAGGCAATGCCGAAATAGGTATTGCTGGTGGTGCTGATTCATCGTCGGTTGTGCCGATTTTAGCGTCAAAGCGTTTAGCCCGTGGCTTGGTGGACTTATCGAAGGCGAGAACACTTGGACAACGCTGGAACATCATTAAGAAATTACGATTAAAAGATTTACTGCCTGTTCCGCCTGCTGTTGCCGAGTATTCGACGAATTTAAGCATGGGGCAAACGGCTGAACAAATGGCAAAGACTCATCAAATCAGTCGTGCCGATCAGGATGAGTTAGCGCATCGCTCTCACACTTTGGCCACTCAAACGTGGGAATCAGGTGTATTGAATGATGAGGTGATGGTGACGCATGTTTCTCCTTATAAGTCATTCCTTGAAAAAGACAATAATATTCGCACTGACTCGAATTTAGCTGGTTATGCCAAACTTCGTCCTGTGTTTGATAGAAAACACGGAACAGTTACAGCGGCAAATTCTACACCTCTAACTGATGGTGCATCAGCTGTGATCTTAATGAGTGAAGGCAAAGCTAAAGCATTAGGTTATGACCCAATCGGTTATATTAAAAGTTATGCGTTCAGTGCCATTGATGTGTGGGAAGACATGTTAATGGGACCTTCATACGCCACGCCTAAAGCGCTAGCGAATGCAGGAATGCAATTAGAAGATTTAGATTTAATCGAAATGCATGAAGCATTTGCGGCACAAGCATTAGCCAACATGAAAATGTTTGCTTCTAAAAAGTTTGCTGAAGAAAAGCTGGGGCAATCTCGCGCCATTGGTGAAATTGATATGAGCAAATTCAATGTACTCGGTGGCTCAATTGCTTATGGTCATCCATTCGCTGCAACAGGTACTCGTTTGATCACTCAAGTATGTAATGAATTAAAACGTCGTGGCGGAGGCACTGGTTTAGCAACCGCTTGTGCAGCTGGTGGTTTAGGCGCTGCAATGATTGTCGAAGTGGAGTAAATCAAGATGGAAAAAACATTTAATTTAGAACGTCGTGATGATGGTATCGCTGTGGTCACTATGGATGTGCCGGGTGAAACCATGAATACCCTCCGCGCTGAGTTTGCTGATGAAATCAGTGAACTGCTAAGTGAAATTAAGCGAGATACCAGTATTAAAGGTTTAGTGCTTATTTCAGGTAAAAAAGACAGCTTTATTGCTGGCGCCGACGTCAAAATGTTGGATGCGTGTAACACACGAGATGACGTTACTGCAATTACTAAAAAAGGTTATGAAGTTTTTGCTGAACTTGAAGGACTTTCGTTTCCTGTTATCGCCGCTATTCACGGTGTTTGTTTAGGTGGCGGTCTAGAACTGGCAATGGCTTGTCATGCCAGAATTTGTTCTGATTCAACCAAGACCATGCTTGGGCTACCTGAAGTCATGCTTGGTTTACTTCCGGGTAGTGGCGGCACTCAAAAATTACCTAAACTTGTCGGCATCACTACCGCCTTAGATATGATGCTGACAGGCAAGCAGTTACGTGCAAAACAAGCTTTAAAAGCGGGTTTAGTAAATGACATGGTTCCGCAATCGATTCTGCTTGAAGCTGCGATTGAGTTGGCGAAATCAGGAAAGGTCACACCTAAGCCTCGTAAAAAATCCCTTGTTAATCGCTTTTTAGAAGATACGTCTATTGGTCGCAATATTGTATTTGATCAAGCTGCCAAAAAAGTTCATAAGAAAACTCAAGGTAATTATCCTGCTCCTCCTAAAATTATTGATTGCATTAAAACAGGTGTAACTAAAGGCAGCAAAGCTGGGCTTGAAACTGAAGCTCGACACTTTGCTGATTTAGTCATGACCAAAGAATCTGCGGCGCTTCGTAATATCTTTTTTGCCACCACTGAAATGAAAAAAGAAGCAGGCGAAGCGGAAATTCGAGATTTGAATAAAGCCGTTGTTCTTGGAGGTGGTTTAATGGGCGGCGGTATTGCATCCGTTACTGCGACAAAAGCCAAAATGCCAGTGCGTATAAAAGATATTGCAGAGCAAGGTCTAAGCAATGCTATGGCCTATGCCTATAAGCAGCTCGATAAAAAAGTAAAACGCCGTCATATGACGGCTTCAGCCAGAGACAATACCATGGCCTTGATGACCACAACGACAGAATATCGTGGTGTTAAAGATGCGGATATTGTTGTTGAAGCCGTGTTTGAAGATCTGAACCTTAAACATCAAATGGTGAAAGATATCGAACGTGAATGTAGCGAACATACGATTTTTGCATCTAATACGTCTTCACTGCCGATCGGGCAAATTGCTGAAGCAGCAGAAAGACCAGAAAATGTGATTGGTCTTCATTATTTTTCTCCCGTAGAAAAAATGCCATTGGTGGAAGTTATCGCTCACGAAAAAACATCACAACAAACCATTGATACCACTGTCGCGTTCGCACGTAAGCAAGGTAAAACACCGATTGTGGTTAAAGATGGCGCAGGTTTTTATGTAAATCGTATTCTCGTACTTTACATGCTGGAAGCAGCGCAGGTATTACTTGAAGGTCAGCGTATTGAACATTTAGATAAAGCGCTAGTTAAGTTTGGTTTCCCAGTTGGCCCTATTAATCTTTTGGATGAAGTCGGCATTGATGTTGGCGCAAAAATTTCTCCGATCTTGGAGAAAGAATTAGGCTCACGCTTTAAAGCCCCTGATGTTTACGAAAAATTATTGGCTGATGGTCGCAAAGGTCGTAAGAGTGAAAAGGGTTTCTATTTATATGGCAAGCAAGCCAAGAAAGGGAAAAAGCAGGTTGATGAATCTGTTTACACCTTATTTGGTATTACGCCTAGCCATGCTCATGACCCTCAAAAATTGGTACAACGATGTGTGGTTCAAATGCTCAATGAAGCGGCACGTTGTTTAGAAGAAGGCATTATTGCTTCACCAAGAGATGGTGACATTGGTGCTATCTTCGGTATTGGTTTTCCTCCTTTCCTAGGTGGCCCATTCCGTTATATGGATGAAATGGGTGCTGATAAATTAGTAACACTTCTTAAGGGTTATCAAGCCACTCATGGCGAACGATTTGAACCTTGTGAGCTGTTATTAAAAATGGCAGAAGAAGGAAGTAAGTTTTACGACTGATTTTAACGTCAAGAGACACTCGTCAAAATTGTGACGCAAGCGGCACTTCGTTGCCGCTTTTTTATTGCCTTGCGGAAATTTATTGTTAATTATCAATGGGGTATGAGTGGGAGCTACATAGGCAGTTTATTCAGTCAGTCTTAGAGTTTTCGTCATACTTGCGAAGGCAGGTATCCAGAGCCTTTATTACAGAATATGAAACTCATAATGTCCTAGCATACTTAGGAATAACGCTGTGTCGCTGCTAGCAGTTAGGTGATTTAGTTTAAAGGGTTGTGTTGAATAAAGGGAGCTATAGTGTTGATTGCTTTTGAGTTATTGCTATTTAAAGTTGGCTTTATAGATAGTTTTGTGGGGACGTTTAGATAGGGTAAAGATAAAGCATTAAAAGAGCAGCTACGCTGAGGTATGTTACCTCAGCGAACGCTGATGCTTTCATAATGATCCCGAGTAGGAATTAGTTCCACCAAGCTTTTGCAGAAACAACTTCTAGTTCCTTCAAGCCCTTAGGAAGCTTCACTTTATGAGTTTTCGGCTTTGCCAAACCCATAGAGATAAGGATATTTCTTAGCATGGTAAGCTCCTTTTAGGCAGTTTGAGCGAGTCTGATAGTTGGATCGGCTGCAAGGAGAGCTGGCTTTAATCTGATAGTTGGGTCAGCAGCAAGTAAAGCTGGTTTCAATCTGATAGTCGGGTCGGCTGCCAACTGAGTTGGTTTTAGCCTGATAGTAGGGTCAGCAGCAAACAAAGCAGGTTTCAATCTGATAGTTGGGTCGGCAGCTAACTGCGTTGGTTTTAGCCTAATAGTAGGGTCTGCTGCAATAACTAAGGATGGAGCAAAAGATAGGGATAGTGCAATAGTGATGAAGGTAGTAACTTTTTTCATTTTAGGTTTCTCAGATATTAAGTTTATTGATAAGAATCTAATGCAGATGCTGTGCCAATAAAACTGTCAAAAATACCGTCTGAGAAAGCTTATTATCAAAAGTAAGTGGTAGTTAGTTAAAAAGTGATAATCCGTCTTTTGTTAAGAAACTGTGCATATTCATTTTCTGGTATTGGTTTACTATAGAAGTATCCTTGTATTTCCTCGCAATTTAGTGCACGTAAGGCAATTAATTGGCTTCGATGCTCCACTCCTTCTGCAACTACTGAAATACCCATATTGTGAGCTATAGTGATAATAGAGTCGACCATTTTTAAATCACGATCAGATTTATCGATATCATCGATAAAGGATTTGTCGATTTTAATGGTAGAAATTGGAAAGTCTTTCAAATAGGTCAAAGATGAATAACCAGTGCCAAAGTCATCTAAAGCTAAGTGGATGCCCATATTACGGAGTTTAGTCATGACTTTGATCGCCTGTACTGGATCTTGAATCACAGTGCTTTCAGTAATCTCAATTTCAAGGTGTTTTGAATCAAGTTCAGAATACTTCAGCACTTGCGTAATTCTTCTCTCAAGATCAGGCAAGGCAAATTGTCTAGAAGACAGGTTTACTGCAACTCGACCATTGAATCCATATTTTTCAACCCATTTTTGGGTGGCATTACACGCTTTGCTAAGTACAATTTCGCCAATTTCTACAATAAGCCCTGTTTCTTCAGCAATTGGAATAAATTCTGCTGGAGAGATAAAACCTTCAGTTGGATGAATCAGTCTTACTAAGGCTTCCATTCCCACCATTTTATTGCTGCTTAATGAAATTTTTGGTTGGTAGTACACTTCAAAGTAATTTTTTTCTAATGCTTCTCTAATAAGGTTTTCAACTTCTAGCTGACGAATCGCACCAGCATTTTCAGATTCTTGGTAGAAATTGAAACTGTTACCACCATTCGATTTGGCTGAATACATGGCAATTTCTGCGGATCTTAGTAGATCATGTTCGTTAGTTTCATCATCGGGATAATGAACAATCCCAATACTCGCTCCAACAACAGCTTGGTGAGTTTTTAAAGCTATGGGCTGGACAAAAGTGTCAATGATTCGACTTGCAACTGCGGCAATATGGTTAATATCAGTCAGTTTTTCGATAACAATGGCAAACTCATCACCTCCGAGACGATAAAGAGTGGCATCGCCATCTAAAGCTTCGGTCATTCGAAGCGATACTTGCACCAGCAATTCATCACCGAAGGCATGACCTAATGAATCATTGATTTTCTTAAAGTTATCAATATCCAAAACTAGTAATGAATGACGGGCTTTACGTGTAACAAGGCTTGTTAATGTTAGTTGTAGACTATCGCGGTTAGGCAACCCTGTTAGGTTGTCAGTAGATGCCATTTGACGCATTTCTTGTTCTTGCGCTTTTTTAATGGTCACATCAGAGAAAATGGCAACAAAATGACTGGTGTTTCCCCTATGATCATAAATGGTATCAATGCTGACATCCATTTTATAGATGCTACCATCATCACGAATTGCATCTACCTCACTGGTCCAGCGTCCATAGTTAGTTAGCATGTGCTTAACTTGTTGAGTAAAGCTATCAGGGTATTGAGTAAACTTAAGTTTTCTGCCTATGATGTTTTCATTTGAGCAACGCATTATTTTACTACAAGCTGAATTGACCTCGATAAACTGAAAGTCAGCATCAAGAATAAACATACCCTCAGAAATATTTTCAATAGCCGTACCAAACAGTTTTAATTGCTCCTCGTTCCGCTTAAAATCATTAATGTTTTTTATGGTTCCTGTCATACGAACAGGTGAACCATCATCTTCACGCTCAACGACTCTTGCACGGTCTAAAATCCAAATCCAATTACCTTTAATATCTTTGACCCTATAAGGAACTTCAAAAATATCAGTACCAGCGTTTAAATGCTCGCTCAGCATGTCGTTAACATGCTTTCTATCCATAGGATGGATATTGTGACCTTGAGCTTCACCCTCTGCACGCTGGCCTATTTCAGGAAAGTTCAAGCTTTGCCATACATTTGAGCGGAAAATTTTACCTGAGCGTATATCCCAGTCCCACATTTCATCACCACTGCCCCATAGAGAAAGCATTAAACGTTCTTCACTAAGAGCTATTTGCTTTTGTATTTCTCGGCGTCTTTGAAATAGTTTCAAAAATAAAATCAATAGGATGAGTACAAAAATAAAATACCCCATTTTGGCTTTTGTACTAAGCCACCAAGGTGGGGTAATGATAATTTTTATTGAATTAATATCTCCACGCTCTTTAGTCAATGAATCAAAAGCAACTACTTGAAATAAATATTCACCTGGAGGGATATTAGTATAAGTCGCAGAGTTATGACCATTTGCTATTATCCATTTGCTATCGATTCCTTTCATCATATATTCAAATCGACCTTCGTTGTCATTTGAAGTGAACCTTAGAGTGAAAGGATAATCCAAATAATTAAAAGTAATTGTTTTTGTATTGTATGATGAACCGCTAAAGTGTTTATTTTTCCCTTCAACTCTTTTGTTAAAAACGGATATAGATGATATTGCCGCCTTGGGTTTTATTTTTTTATTAATGTGATTATTTATTTTTTTTAAATTGAACTGCGATACTCCTTCTATGCCAGATATCAGAAAGTTATCATCGCTTGTTTTTAGTATTGGAGATTTGTTGTATTCAGTTTGACCTCCGGAATTGACACCAAAAGTCATCAGTCTTTTATTTTTAAATAAAAGCACGTTGTTGTAGTTGGTTGCTAATATTATTTTGTTATCACAATATAGGGCATTTAACTTCCCTTCGGTTGGAATGATTTTTTGTGTTTTTTTAGTGGCGTGAGAATAAGAAAACAAAAAATTATCTGAGCTGAAATAAATGTTTTTTTTATTTGAACAAATTTGGTTTACAACTCCAGGATGTATTGTTTTTAAATTGTTTTTTATTTTTAAAAACAGTCCTGATTCAGTTGCTATATATATAGAGTTACTGTGTTCTTCAATATCGAAAATTGGTCTATTCTTTATTATTTGGCGACTTTTAATTTGAAGTGACTTATCAAGGGTGTACAAAAATCCATCGCTTGTTCCGATAAGAAGAGTGTTTTTATTAGATGTTAATGATGTGACTTTTTTAGATAGAACCTGTGTTGAATTTCCATCAATAATGTAATGTAATCCATGTTTAGAACCTATAAATAATCTATTTTTGAATAAACTTAAATATTTATAACCTTCAATATTGGAATTTATACTAGATTTGTTAGATAGATCATTGTTTACCTTTTCAATATCGCTGTCATTACTTGAAAAATAAATATTATGATCACTTTTTGCTAAGCCCCAAATTGAATCAAAAGCTAAGTTCGTTTTGTTTATTAAATTATTTTTGATAGATATGGATTTGTATCCATCATCAATTGTTCCAATTTGAAAACTTTGTTTTTTTACTTTGAATAAAATAATTGATGAGTTTGTTTTTTTGAAATGCCCAATGTTCTTTTTTTCTGATAAATTATGGATACTTCTTTGGTTGACTCCATATAAATGCTGATCTTTAGCTAATTTGATGTAGGTGTTGCTAGATATTTTTGATTTCTTTTTGTTTTCAATTTTAAAAACTCCTTCTTTAGTCGCAAAGAATAAGGCGTTGTTTAGTTTTGAAATGTCATTTACATTCTCGTCTATAAACGTTTTTTTGTCATTGATTATCGAGTATAAATTATTTGAGTATGTTAAAATATAAAGGTTATCGTTGAACTCGAAAGACTTTCGTATTCCTATCGATTCTTTAGAGTTAAATATAGATAAGAGTTTTTTTGTGTTTTTATTTAATTTGTAGACATAGTTGTCTGTTGTTATTAGTAGGTTGTTCTTATCTCCAGTTATAGACCATATTGGCTCACGACTCTTCTTTAATTTTATCTCACTAAATTTATTTTTTCTTGCCATATATTGAAATAGGCCTGAGTTTGTACCAACCCACAAAGTGCCATCATCATCTACAAACAAACTGCGAATAAACGAGCTTGGTAGCCCACTTTCGCCAGCGTAATAATGAGTAAACTCTGTCCCGTCAAAACGGTTTAGACCATTAACTGTACCTACCCACAAAAAGCCGTCTTTATCTTCAACGATAGAAGTCACCGTACTCTGCGACAATCCCTCGGCAACACCATAAGTTTCAGTGTTAAGAATGATATGAGATTCGGGGATCTCTATGAGATCAGATTCATCATCAGAAACTGATTCGTCTGTTTTTTGTTCAGCTGTTGATGTTGGTTGTGTTGGGGAGGCTTCTACGACGTTGTCCGAAGCATAAATGGTCCCTGAAAGGATGAGTAACAACAAGGCACAAATGTGTCTGAAATGCATGATTATCTTTTGTTTATTTATTGTTTTTGTGGATTAACAAACACCGTAAAAAAACAACACTTTTTCAGATTATGTTCCATTTGTCAAAGCTATTGTCATTAATACATCAAAATTGATACAAGCTAGATGTTTTCTGTCAAAAAATTATCCGTTAACGAAATTCTGACAGTGTTTTTATGATGTAAATAAACAGGTTAATGGAACAAAATACTATAAAGTAAACCGTACTGAGTTCTGTTTAAATGTGTCTAAATCTTTAGGAATGAGTTCAGATGCCATGATTTCATATTCTTGATGTTCTGCACCGCAGCTATATAACACAACTCTGTCTTTTGAATTTGTTTTCATCTTGTCGATTAAAAAGCGAATCAGCTCAGCTCTGGTCAGTTGCGATATTTCATTCACAACCTGTTCGCGTTGATTAAACTCATAGTCCTTATTGCCAATGCTGGTCCAATAGCGCTGGCTTCGGGTTTTGAGATTTGGGTCATGTTCCATCAATTGGCTGATTAATCCATCTTTTGTTTGTCGCCACTGTGCATCTGTCAGTTGCATGACTGTGTATGAAAAGTCACTTATGAAGTTATCAATTTCATCTAATAAAATTTGGGGACCACTATTAGGGGATTGAATGTAAAAAATCATTCCCGGATGGCGGTTAAGTGGAAGGTAGTTAGTACCTACCATATAGCCGAGTTGTTTTTGAGTTCTTAATTCATGAAAAAACGACGAAGACATTGTGTGGTTTAAAAGGCTAAATAGTGCCATGTTTTCAATGCTGGTATGCTCTGATTGAAAGTAGACTAAAATGGCACTGTCTTGATGCTCGGTATCAATTTTACTTACTAAAGTGCCTTGTCCCTTCAAGTTAACAAGTTCTCTTTCAGTTTCAGGGCTTGGCGCAGACACAAGATCTAAAACTTCGCTTAAGTGTTCACTAATATCTTTGGCTTCTTCTTGTAAATAATCACCGTATAAGAAACCTTCTAAATATGTGGCTTGATAGAATCGTTCCACGTGCTGATGAAGCAGCTCTAGATTCGCATGTTCAATGATTTCTGCTAGTTTTATTGGTTCATAACTCCTTAACTGAACGGTTGACGTTAAGGCTGAAAATAGTTGAGAAATAGGGCGAGTGTTACTGATGTTTCGCCAATTTCTAATCAGTTGTTTGGTAACACGCTGAAATCTTGTTTGACAAAAATTACGCTCTCGAGCTTTTTCTATGATTAATTTAAGCAAGTCTAGTTGTTTGATGGTAAAGCCGCTGATATGAAGTGTAAGTCCGGCTTGGTGTGGATAGATATGATAATGGATACCTGCAACTTCAGCATCGTAAGTAAATTCGGTAAGGTAATCCAATACCATTTCTATGTATAAGCGAGTATAAGCCGCATGCGTTAACGTGTCGCAAGCGTATAAAGAGTCGATGGCTAAATAGATATGTCCTTTGGGTACATTAAATTGCTGGTCTTTTTGATACCAAAGCCTAAACCCTTTTCCATCTTTTAAAATCGTTGGGGTGGTGTGTGGGTAATCGGTAAGCCTAGGCCGAGCTTTTTCAATGATAAATGGATTGGGCGCAGGAAGGGTTAATTCAGCCCTTACATGCGGACTTTTGCATCTTTGTATTAGCCATTGGTTAATATCATCAACTCGATATTCGGCTTTGTACCATTTACTGCAAATTTGAGCTTCAACTTCAGGTGCAATAACTTGTAAACGCATATTTTCGGGCTTTAATTGAGCCAACAAGGTATTGGTTTCTGATTCAAATAAACCATTCATACGATAATCACCATAAATCACATCTTCAACAGGGTAGTGTTGTAAGTTGATGCTTAGGTGACTAACCAGCTCGATAGCTTTAACGGGTTCTTGGTAATCAAAGGCTTGTTGAAGTAAGTTTGCCCTTTCTTGATAACGCCAATCCTCAATACCTTCTTGTTTGATTAGCTCCAAATATTCGAAGGTGGCAATCGTAATTTCATCAATATGCTCTAGCCCTTCTGCGGTAAGCTGGAACAGAATGGAAAAATCTTTGAAGTTATAACCTGAGGCTCCTCCGCCTGATGAGAGGTTGTTTACCCAACCTTTCGACTTTAAATATGAAAGCAAACTGCCCTTGGTTTCGTTGCCCAATAAATGGCTGATAAAAGTAAGCGGCTTTCTTGGGTAATGCTTTTCAATATTGGGTAATAAAAAACTAATGGTTAATCGACGTTGGCTTTTTACTGGAACAATACTGATCCTTTTTTGTAATTGTTGCTGGTCATATAGAGGCACTTTAGGATAGCTTTTATGCACAAATTGATTTTTAATATCAGAGAAGAATTTGTGGGCAAGTGCTTCAAGCTCATCTAAAGCGTTAGGTGCAATCAAACACAACGTCATAATGTTGGCGCTGTATTTACTGTGATAAAACGCTAAAAGCTCTTGCCTTAATTCGTTCTCGTCCCCGCCTAATGTAACCAAATTACCAACAGAAAACTGTGTAAATGGATGCTTGGGATTACAGGTTTCTTTTTCTATTTCGTAAACGCGTCTAACGTCGTCTTTTAGTTTCAAACTGAATTCGGACTCTATGGCGTTTCGTTCACGCTCCACATATTCAGGATCAAACAGTGGGGAGATAAAAAATTGACTAAAGCGATCAAGCAATCCTGCGAAATGTTCAGGTGCGATTGAAGACAAAAAGTTGGTGTGTTCGCTTCCTGTCCACGCGTTATTACTACCACCATATTGATTCACGAACTCATTAAATTCGCCGCACTTGGGATATTTTTCAGTACCTAGAAATAACATGTGCTCGAGAAAATGAGCCATGCCTTCACGATCTTCAGGGTCGTCGAAATGACCAACATTAACAGCCATAGATACTGCTGATTGGTTGGTTTTTTCATCTTGTATCAAAAGCACCTTGAGTTCATTTGCCAGTGTAATAAATCGGTACTGACGATGATCATTGGGACTGGTGATGATTGAACATGATTCAGTGGTCAATGATTGTTCCTGTAAGTGTGAGAGCGCAAAAGAGTCCAACCACAATATATAGTGGTTGCAGTTTGCTTATTTCGCAAATTATGGCGGAAATATTTTTGATACAAGGTATCAGTGGTTTTGAAATGGCGAACGCAAATTATAATCGCCAAACTTTTAAATTTACTGTGACATAGTTCGGATTTCAGTCAAATGACCGACATAAGAATCAATTTGTTTCATTATTAATTTATTCCACTTTTGCCATTAGGCATTTTGAAGTTACAATTGAGTTAACAACCATAAAACAAAGTGGTGGATACCAATGATAGGTGTTATGCCATTTTGATGATGAGACATTTATGCAATTTTTTTTGATGCGTCACGGTGAAGCGAGTTTTAATGCGAGAACCGATGAAGAGCGTGTCTTAACGCCAAATGGGAAAACTCAGGTTTCTCAAATTGGCCAGTGGCTTAATGAGCAAGTTGAACAGTTTGATTTGATTTTAGTTAGCCCGTATATGAGAGCTCAACAAACTTGGGAAGTCGTGCAGAAGTTTTTAGATATCACTCCTAAGATTGAAATACTTAAAGAGTTGACACCTGATGCCGATCCTGAACGATGTGCTTTAGCTGTTGATGCTTATGCTCAGCATTATCAAGCCAAAAACACCTTAGTCATTGCTCATATGCCGTTGCTTGGCTACTTAGTCAGTGAAATGGTTACGGGGATTGAGCCACCTTTATTCTCTACTGCCGGAGTCGCAGTAATAGAAGCGGGTGTTTCTGAATCAAAACTTGTGGCTCAACAGTCTCCGAATTGTTAGTAAAAATTATTCAATATCGATTAACACCAATAAAGCCGCATCGCTTCCCCATTCTTTAGGAGCTTGATGGAAGGCTAACACCTTAGGGTGTTGAGCTAACCACATTGGAATTTGTTGTTTTAAAACACCTGAACCATACCCGTGCATTACACTGCAGCATTCAACTCTTTGTTTCACGCATGCTCGAATCAAGGCGGCAATTTCCAACTTGGCTTCAGTTTGTCTCATTCCATGAAGATCGAGCAATAAATCAGGCACAAAATCGCCACGACGAAGTCTTTTTAATAAGTGGTTATCAACGCCGCTTTGTTTCCAACGCATCGGACCTTCGTGGGGCAGTAAGGGTTGATAGCTGTCCGAAAAATAACTATCAGCGTCAATTTTTTGCTCGCGCTGAATCGTTACTTGTTTTGGCTTCGTCGCTTGTTTGAAGTGACGCTTATCTTGTTTAAGAGGTTTAACCCCTTTCATTAAATCGGCAAAACTATCCATGTCATCTTGATTATCTTTGTTTTTCATTGTTGGAATCTTTGGCTTAGATGGCGATATTTTACTGAATCCTAAGCCAAGTTGACATAGAATATACCCTTGATAATTCATATGCCCTGAAAAACTGCCACTGGAATTATCAAGGGTATTTGCAATTGCACCATCTAGGAGTGTGTTTTGGACAGAATTTATGTAGAAGAAGCGGTGAATGAACTGCAAACCGTAGGTGATATGCTGCGATGGGCGGTAAGCCGTTTTAATGATGCTGATATTTATTATGGGCATGGAACGGATAATGCGTGGGATGAAGCCATTGCCTTAGTATTCCATGCGTTGCATTTACCACATGAAATCGGACAGCAAGTCATTAACACCAATCTACTGACGTCTGAAAAGCACAAAATCGTGGATTTAATCATTCGTCGAGTCAATGAACGTATCCCAGTTCCTTATCTGACCAATAAAGCTTGGTTCTCAAACTTAGAGTTTTATGTAGATGAGCGTGTATTAGTGCCAAGATCGCCGATTGCTGAAATGATTGCCAATCGTTTTGGTCCATGGTTATACAACAAACCTGTAAATCGAGTATTAGATTTATGTACAGGTAGTGCTTGTATTGCAATCGCTTGTGCTTATGAGTTCGAAGAAGCGGAAGTTGATGCATTAGATATCAGTGATGATGCACTTGAAGTGGCGCAAATCAATGTGGAATCTCATCATGTGATTGATCGAGTATTCCCAATGCAATCAGATTTATTTTCTGCCATCCCGAAGGGCCCACAATACGATTTAATTGTGTCGAATCCTCCATATGTGGATGAGGAAGATCTATCTGAAATGCCTAATGAATATCATCATGAGCCTGAAATTGGTTTAGGCTCAGGACGAGATGGGTTGGATCTTACTAAACGAATTTTAGCGAATGCCGCTGACTATCTAACAGAAAGTGGCGTGTTAGTTGTAGAAGTGGGTAACTCAATGGTTCACTTGATGGAGCAGTTCCCAGAAGTGCCATTTACATGGGTGAACTTTGAACACGGCGGTGATGGCGTATTTGTACTAACTCGCGATCAACTTGTTGAGAATGAGTCATTATTTACTATTTATAAGGACGAGCAAGCGTAAATGTCTGGAAATAGCATCGGAAAAAACTTTGTAGTGTCAACCTTTGGTGAAAGCCATGGTGTTGCATTGGGCTGTATCATTGATGGTTGCCCTCCGGGTATCGAGATCAGTGAGCAAGAAATCCAATTGGAGCTTGACCGTCGTCGCCCTGGCACTTCTCGATTTACTACGGCTCGACGTGAACCTGATCAAGTCAAAATTCTTTCTGGCGTATTTGAAGGTAAAACGACAGGTACTTCAATTGGCTTATTGATTGAAAATACCGATCAGCGAAGCCAAGATTATTCAAACATCAAAGATAGCTTCCGTCCGGGGCATGCTGACTACACTTATCATCAAAAGTACGGTTTACGTGACTATCGGGGCGGTGGTCGTTCATCTGCAAGAGAAACCGCTATGCGAGTGGCGGCGGGTGCTATTGCTAAAAAATACCTCAAAGAAAAGTTTGGTGTAGAGATCCACGGTTATTTGTCACAACTCGGTCCAATTCGCGCTGAAACCATTGATGTTGAGCAAATCTCGCAAAATCCATTCTTCTTTCCTGATGCAAGTAAGATAGAACAGCTTGAAGACTATCTTAAAGATCTTAAAAAGCAGGGTGATAGCATTGGCGCCAAAGTGACGGTTGTTGCTAACAATGTTCCAGTGGGATTAGGTGAACCTGTTTTTGATCGTATCGATGCCGATATCGCTCATGCACTTATGAGTATCAATGCTGTAAAAGGCGTTGAGATTGGCGATGGTTTCGATGTGGTTAATCAAAAAGGCTCTGAAGGTCGAGATTTAATGTCTACCAAAGGTTTTCAGTCTAATCATGCTGGTGGAGTGTTAGGCGGTATTTCTTCAGGTCAACCAATACTGGCTAATATTGCTCTAAAACCGACTTCTAGCATTAGTGTTCCCGGTCAAACCATGGATATTAATGGCAAAGATGTTGATATTGTGACTAAAGGCAGACATGACCCTTGTGTTGGTATTAGAGCTGTACCGATTGCGGAAGCGATGCTCGCCATCGTGTTGATGGATCATTGCATGCGTCATCGAGCACAAAATCATGATGTGGTGACTAAGACTCCAGTCTTAGGAATGGAATAAGTTGGGTATATCATAGCGATGAATAGGAGCAATAGTACGAACGACAACAGAAACGCATATCCATGTGCTGACGACCGTACAATTGCTCCTATCGATAAACTGGGTTATTAGCCGTTATTACTGACAATGGAAAGTGTATGAAGTTTCGACTTGGGATGTTTGTTAATCCCTATGCAGGACTCGGTGGCAGTGTTGCCCTTAAAGGAAGCGATGGTGTTGCTGAGCAAGCTTTAGCCCTCGGCGCGGTCCCTAAAGCACACTTACGAATGGCAGAAGCGTTAAAAGTACTGTTGCCACATAAAGACAAAATCCAAATTCTAACCGCTAGCGGTGAAATGGGAGAGTCAGTGGCAAAGGAACTGGGCTTTGACATTGAGCTTATCTATCAAACTTCCCATCTGCCAACTTCATCTGATACTCACCAAGTCGTAGAAACTCTTAATCAAACTGACATTGACTTATTACTGTTTGCAGGTGGAGATGGCACTGCGAGGGATGTGTATTCTGTTGTCGATGATTCAAAGCCTGTACTGGGTGTACCTGCTGGGGTAAAAATCCATTCAGGTGTATATGGTGTAACGCCTAAAGCATCAGGTTTAGTGGTTAAAATGCTGCTTGAAGGTGAACTTGTTAGCTTAATGCATGCTGATGTTATGGATATTGATGAATCCGCATTCAGAGAGGGGCGAGTTAAAGCCAAACGTTATGGCGAAATGTTAGTGCCAGCTGAGCCAAGGTATGTCCAAGCCGTGAAAATGGGTGGCAAAGAGGTTGATGAGTTAGTGTTAGCCGATATTGCTGCCGATGTTATCGAGAACATGGAAGACGAGCTCTTCATTATGGGGTCTGGTTCAACGGTTGCTTTTGTTATGGAAACCTTAGGGGTTGAGAACACCTTGCTTGGAGTTGATCTTATTCAACATGAATCTCTGTTAGCTTCAGATTTAACGGCACAAAAACTGTTAACCCTTACCGAAAACCAAGCGACTAAACTTGTCATCACTCTTATTGGTGGTCAAGGGCATATATTGGGGCGAGGTAATCAGCAACTATGCAGTGAATTGATCCAGCGCATCGGCAAAGAAAATATTATTATTCTTGCCACAAAAACAAAGCTAAAAGCGCTTGAAGGAAGACCGTTAATCGTGGATAGTGGCGACCCTGAATTAGATAAAGAACTCAGTGGCTATTATCCAATCACCACTGGTTACCATGACAGTGTGATGTACCAAGTGGCAGCACCTGATGAATTGGAGAATGAGATTTAATGTTAGAACAATATGAAATGGCTTTAGATAACTGGATTGAACATGTCGTTTCTAACGGTGATGATGACGCCTTATTTGCCAGCGGTTACTTACAAGGTCATATCGCAGTAGTACTTTCTGAGCTAGAAGCAGAAGGCGAGAGCTCATTACCAGCACTGGATTCCAAAATTGAAGGCTGCATGCAACTCGCTCAAGATGAGCTGGAGGAAGGGGATTTACGACTAGTAAAGACCGCGTGGTCCGAATTTAGAATGCACATCGAATCTCTATAGATTTTTACCATTGATACCTTCAAGCGCTAGGCAGGCCTTCCTTGCGCTTTCTTTTACTTCAGATGCTTTCAGAGCCGCAATGGCTTTTATCGCTCTGGTGAGCTGTGAAATTGTATAACAATCTTGATGTAACCTATCTACAAACTCTATTATTTGCCTAGGGATACTTTTATGTGAATGTTCACAGTTTTTTATTTCATGAGAGCTAAGTTTCATTTCGTAGGCAATTTCTACCCAAAATGCATCTAATTGGTACTTCAAAAAAATATTCTTGATGGCACTAATATGAGTTTGTTCGATTTGTACCTGTATTTTTACGATTCGTGTTTGTCTATAAGGTTGAGCCCTTGCGGTTGGCGTTAATTGGGGAAGCTTTACTACTTGCCTGTCAGAACGACTATGCTTCGCTCCTCTTACTGGTAACCCCTGTGAAAATTGAGGTTCGAGTTTTCTTTGCTGGAGCAAGAGTTTGCTTTGTAGTCTCTGGTTTTCTATGACTAATTTTCTCATTTCCTCTTGAGCTTTAGACAGCTTAACTTCAAAACGCCTTTTCTCTTTCTCTAATTTTTTTATTTGTTGAGCTTGTTTTTCAGAATGTAAAATCAGCCTTTTTCTTTCGGCTTGTAAATAGCTAAGTGTCTTTAGCTTTTCTTCTGGATTCGCGACGGAATTTGTATCGTCACGCTTTACATAGAAAAAATGCTTGTCGACTTTTAGTTTCTCTCTCACCTGATTAGCTAATCTTCGATTACTCTTTTCTACAATAGTGAGTAGTTGCTCGATGTGTGAGCCGACAAGGCTTACCCATATAGAAATAACGTGGAAGAACTTTACATTTACTCCGCGCCTGTTGTGCTCAATACGATCTAGGTCTGTTTTTAAGACGCCTAAATCTATACCAATTTCATAATAGTTTGAAGCTACCCCGTCAAATGCTGTCGTTATTAAGTTCGGATCAAGTAACAACGGAAGTTGGATAGCTTTTGGTAACTCTAATGAGTCAGGGACAAAATCATTGGAATGAGAGCTTGAACTGGAAGAAAAAGTATCAGAATATTGAGAATATGGTACAGGTGAAGATGACGTTGAAGCTGAAGCCGACATAATAGCCTCATTCTTGTTAGATTTGCTGCCATTATGCCTTACAAAAAATATAACCTATCTAAAATGATCGAAATAAAGTAAACCTTTAATCAACTATTAATTGATATTTAACCTCAGCTCTGTATAACGAAATCAATAACATTCTAATTAACAATACAAATTCTAATTTTAATGTACAGTGTTGTAGAGGTTGGCTTATGCAGAGCTGAGGTTATTTAATAAATCGGCCGATTTTTAATAAGCTTTCTTAACCAGAGGCGGTTTGGATTCATTCTTTCTAGATACTCTTCCGAAAGTGGCGTTTTTTCATTACATAAAATACATGCCAGTGTTTCAGCCGCTAAAGCACCAGAACATAAACCTCGAGATCCTAAAGCACCTAAAATATACAGTCCTTCAAAATGGGCTGGACGTGTCTCTTTCCAATATTGTTCAGCAAGCTTTTTGTTGTTCTTATCTAGTGCTTTTTGTTGTTTAACGATTTCTGGGTAGTTTGGTGCTAAACCAAGCATTGGAAAATGATCTCGAGTCACTAATCTAACCCCAACTCTTGCCGAATTTCCTGTGATATCGATATCAGATACCCAGTTCGATTCACCAAAGCTCTGTTGCATTTTTTCCAAATTACCTAATTGCTCATAAGGTTGGAAATCACGGTTAAGATCGTCTTTAACATAGCTTGCTCCCATACAATGCAATTGGTTATGTTGTGGTGTGATGTAACCATGTGCACATAACACAGCTTTCATTTTTTTAAGATCGTTTCGGCTGGGAATATGGCTTACTTGCCCACGAAAATTTGACGCTGGAATATACTGAGTTTGTTCAAAGTTGATCAAACCAGAACCACAAGCATTTACTACTGTTTTATAAGGGCCAAATTGTTGTTCATTAGTATGCAGCAGCCAGCCTTTTTCCGTTTGCTCGAAAGAGGTAATTTTGCTGTTAAATCTAATTTGAACATCTGCTAAGGTTTGTGCTTTGGCAAATACCGCTTGAGTTAACTCTGCAGGGCAAACCCATCCGCCTAAAGGGTAAAATGCACCGTCTTTATTTATGTCTAAACCAGCCAAATCATTTGCTGCTTGAGCTGAAATAGCTTGGACTATGTCCTGCGGCCAATCTTGAGCGTGCAATATTTTGTTTAATCTATCAGTCGATCTTTGGTTATAGCCTGTTTGCAGAACGCCACAAAAATCATGACTGACATGAAACCCTTCAGTATGGAGTTGCTGAATACGATTTCGGCTGAATAAAAAAGCTTGCTGATAAAATTGACTGAGCAAATCATTTTCAGGTGTGAGTAATGGATATAGAGCCCCTTGTTTATTGCCTGAGGCGCCTTGTGCAAGGGCATTGTCTTTGCAAAATAACCGTACGGTCTTGCCTCTTTGCGCCAATGATAACGCTAAATGTACACTTGCAAGACCACCACCAACGATAGCTATTTGCTCTTGAGAATTTTCAGGCACTTGAAAAGGTGGGAGCATTTCTTCACAATTCACTTTAATCTCATTGGCTTTATCGTTAACGATTTGATGAGTCACAACAATTTACCCGTTACATGCTTCAAAGAGGCGTATTTTACCTGTTGTTTTGGAAAGCTGACCACTTTAACTCGGTAAAACCGCTACTATTGTCGCAGAATTTTGGGTACAACGGTTTTTTCTTTTGTTTTAAAAAGGTAAAAACCAGTACAGAATGGATAGTTAACACATGAAAAGAGTCGTCATTAGTGGAATTGGTGTTGTTTCTAGTATTGGTAACAACAAGCAGGAAGTGATTGAATCTCTGAAAGCTGGTCGCAGTGGAATCACTTATTCAGAGCAGTTCGAAGAAATGAATCTTCGTAGCCGTGTTTGGGGTGACATTAAGCTAGATCCTAAAGAACATATCGATCGTAAGGCATTACGCTTTATGGGAGATGCAGCCGCATACGCATACATTGCAATGCAAGAGGCGATTGAAGATGCGCAGCTAAACGAAGACCAAATTAGCAACCCAAGAACAGGTCTTGTTGTTGGTACTGGTGGTGCGTCATCAAAAAACCAAGTAGAAGCTGCTGACACTCTTCGTAGCCGTGGTGTTAAACGTGTAGGTCCTTACGTAGTACCTCGCATTATGTCTAGTACTTCAAGTGCTTGTTTGGCAACTCCTTTCAAAATTAAAGGCCACAACTATTCAATCAGTTCAGCATGTGCGACCAGTGCACACTGTATTGGTCATGCCGTTGAGCTTATCCAGCTTGGTAAACAAGATATGGTTTTTGCTGGTGGTTCTGAAGAAGTAGATTGGACCTTAGCTATGGGCTTTGACGCGATGGGTGCGTTATCGACAAGCTATAACGATACTCCAGAACAAGCTTCACGTACTTATGATGCTGACCGTGATGGTTTCGTAATCTCTGGTGGTGGTGCAATAGTGGTTGTTGAAGAACTTGAGCACGCCCTAGCACGCGGTGCAAAAATTTACGCTGAAATAGTAGGTTATGGTGCATCTTCAGATGGCTATGACATGGTTGCACCATCTGGTGAAGGTGCGGTTCGTTGTATGCGTGAAGCAATGGCGAATGTTGAAGGTAAGATTGATTACATCAACACTCATGGCACTTCGACTCCAGTAGGTGATACTCGCGAACTTGAAGCTATTCAAGAAGTATTTGGTAACGACTGCCCACCAACGGCATCAACCAAATCAATGACTGGACACGCTTTAGGTGCAGCAGGTGCACACGAAGCAATTTACAGCCTGTTAATGATGGAAAATGGCTTTATCGCACCAAGTATCAACGTTGAAACCCTTGATGAAAAAGCACAAGGTTTAAATATTGTGACTGAATACCAAGAAGCTGAGCTAAACACTGTAATGAGCAACAGTTTTGGTTTTGGTGGTACTAACGCAACGTTAGTGATGAAGAAATATAAATAATTTCTGAAGTCAAAAAATAGATCTCGTGAATGCAGAGCCACATCATTTGATGTGGCTCTGTTGTATCAAAACTTCCTGAGTTTATTTGTCTCTATTTTCCTTTTGAGCAGATGTTGCTCACTTAACATCAGAATTGCTTGATTCTATCAGTAATTACTTGATTGACCTTGTTGGATAAGGGATAATTCGACCCGTCTTCAAAGTCTTTGAAGAATTCAATGGTGACCCTAGGGTCCCCCCGCAATGATACCTTGTGGACTCGGTCAGGCCTGGAAGGGAGCAGCCGCAGCAAGCGACTCATGTGCCGGGGTGCTGGCTCTAGGGAAACCTCCAAAATTTTTCACCTTATGTTTTCCAATAATCTTGAAATAGCGTCATTGTTAGTACTATAAAATTTCGTATCGTAACTTTTAAAGTTAACTACACGTTAATATTTTTTTAGTCTTATTCATTCATGGTTGTTGTTAACTAAACTTGGTATCTAACCTTTCAACTCCGTTATTTTATTGGAGCCACTAATGGCTACATTACTAGAGCGACCAGCAAGTACTCATAGTGACTCATTAACTTCAAGTATTAGTGAGGGGATTGAATATGTTGAGTATGAAGATGAAAATTTAGATATTGGTGATCATAAGTATCGAGTAACTCAGAAAGGTGATTGGTTTACTGACAGAGATGAAATGTATTTCTTTGTACAATCTGAGCCACCGTATAGAGATGCCCGTTATGCTGGGTGTCAGAATCGTATTAAAAGATCAGACTCTTCCAGTGAAGTAAAGCCTTTCAAAATGTTGTCTTCATCAGAGGCGCGTTTAATAGCTTTCGAATTAATGGGCAGCGAAAATCCTGCGCTTTGGAGCCCTCAAAAGTTTGTAAAGCAAATCATAGAAAGAACTGAAGATGACCTATCTTGGAAGATTGGAGAAGTTCTTCTTGAGGAGCTAAAGGCTGGCAGACCACAGCCTATTATAGGCTTTAAGCAAACTTGTGATGAAATGAAGTCAGAGCTCAGAAAGTTTTTAAAATTCAAAGAAGTTTCAAGTGAAAATAAAGTTGGGATAGTACAATTTATATCGCAATTATCTGAACTTGAGAACTCTGGCTATCCTTATCAAGAATCTTTACAAGTTAGTTTTATTTTTCCTTTAATACAAGGGCTTGTTTATAACGATTTTAAAAATAAAGCTTGTTGGAAAAAAGCGCTTAAAGATTGTGGTATTGCAGAAATAGATGCTCGATATCAAAAGGCCGGATTTTCAAAAACTGCTTCTGTAAGTGATGTTTTAAATTTACCGTTTCACTTAATGTTTGAAGAAGCTTCAGAAGAGCAGCATCTTCATATTGAAGAAGTCATAAAGCATATATCAGCAATTTCTGGTATCCCAGCCCGTGCAGGACGCACTCGATTCACTGTCGAAAATTTAGTAAGTGATTTTACTCAAAATTGGAAAGAAAAGCTCTATTTCCCATCATTCACTGAGCTAACGGATAAAAGCTTATCGTTAGCATCCCATACGCCTTTTGTTCCTTGGGGATTTACAAAAGCAATTAAAGTTGACCATGACAGTGGAAATATGTCCTGTGTATTTTTTTCATTGCATGATTTACTACATGAGCTTGATATATGCTCCCATTGTTGTAAATACGGTGAATATAAGGTTGTTATTGGGTTATTTTACAACGTGCTACCTAGGTTGCCAAAGCCTCTAATGTATTGCGTGAGGGGCTATTCATTTTTATGGTGGCATGAAGAATTCGATAGAAGTTGGAATTATAACCCAACGAGCTATTTGGATTTAAAAACATTGTATGCAGCAACCGATACAGTAAATTGTTATGCTCGAACTCGTTGGAAAGATTGGACTTCTAGTCAGTTAGTGCCTTTAAAAAATGATAGTTTAATCAGAACTATGTTTTTATTTAGTGAGGGAGGCATACCAACCGCTCATAGTTGGAAAAGGCAGCTAACAAGTTCCGAATTCAGATATGAAAAGTTGAAGAAAAGACTGCAATTTTGTCATTCATCCCATACATTTTCTCCTGAAAACAAAAAGAAAAAACAGAATTTATGTGATGATTTAACAAGCTATGTCGCTAGTTATTATAGAGAAAATAACGTTTATTCGCTTTTTGATGATAAATTAAAGAGCGCAGAAATAATGTATATACTATTTAATAAAGAATGGTCAAAATGTGTAATTTCTGAAAAACTGGAGCTAATTAAGGTGATCTTTTCCAAAGATGCTGAATATATTTGGGAAAGGTACGAGTTGTAATTTTTCTAATCTACAGTTTCTGCTCTTTATTGTTCTAGTTTGATATTTCTTTAGTCTACTATACTTCATGAGTGCTATAACTCAGTCAAATCATATTGCTGTATTTATCATTCCTTTTCAAATGCATTCGGTTAGAACCTTCTCGCTTCTTCATTATTTAGAGTTAATTTACCTAAAAAATACAGCTAGATAGGTTAGCGAATATTAATCTGCGCTGACAATTGATAGAATAAATTTGCCCTAAAAATCATCAAAATTATATCCTCGCCCTATTGCATATAAGACTTTAGGGGGAGATATGGCTGCAGGTACTGCTGATCTTACTGTCACTCCGCAATATCAACCAGGAATGCTTACCGAGGATCATACTTCTATAAATTCCGGTATTTCCCCAGAAGGGAACGAAAAGACACCGTTGATCTCTACTTCGAGAGATGGGCAAGCAGTTCAAGGTGCTAGGCCTGTTAACTTGCGAGCAAGAGCTCGGTGGCACAGTACATTATTCAAAGTGAACCAAGTGGCATTAGCGGGTTTAAAAGAAATACCATTTCCCGATTTACTTGAAAGTGCTTTAGTTGATTTACAAAGAGAAGAACTGGAGGCCATTGAAGCGCGAAGAAAAGAACTCGCGGCGGAGGTTGCAGTGGCTCGGAAGGACACAGTTCTTAATTTGATTAAAGTCATTTTGGCTGCTTGTGCAGCAGCTGTTGCATATTATTACTGGTTAGGCTATGGGAATATCGCCTATTTAACCATCGCTATTTTGCTTTCTCTCACGGTCGGGTTGAATAGCTCAAATGGGGTGACTTCTTTCATTAATTGGCGTCGGCTTGCTGCCGGTGAAAGGGGGCTGCCTTTAGGGGGGGATGCCATTGGTAATCTAGGGTATTTAGGGGCGTCTTATCTTACAGATGATGAAGGCATTCGATCCACTACAGGTGGCATAGCTTCTTTACTTGTTAATGAAACATTACGATTAGGAACTGGGGTCGTGTCTTCTTCAACTCCTGCTGGTTTAATAAATGCCACTGATGTACTTGAGAAAGGCGATGCCTTATTAAAAAAAGGGGAGCAATATATCGGCCAACGCATCAAAGGGTTAGATATAACTCTTGAAAAGTTAACAAAATTGAAGCGAATTACAAAGAAAGAGAGGTTTGAAGCTGACCAATTTCGAGAACGCTTTGAAACTTTATATGAACAGTACTGGTATCATAAACTAGACCTAAACGCTTATCGACATGGGTTAATAAAGTTAATTGATGATGTGAAAGTTAAGGTGAGTACTTTACGTGTCGAAGTAAGGGATGATTATCAATTAGCTAAAAAATGGGGAAGTTGTTGGGATAGTTTACCTGAAGATACTAAGAAACAATTACCCGAGTTAAAGTCCATAAGGCGGGCTACACGTGCAGTTCTTCACCCTCATTTGGATGATGATGCAGAAGGTTCACTTCATTTATTAGGTATCGATCCTGCCAGTTTAAGTTTACATCATGAAGATGAACAACCTTATGTTGAACAAGCTGAAAAGGATATTGCAGAGACAGAGGCTCAAATCGACCAAGCTTGCGCGGGAATACAAAAAAAGAGTGTTCATTATGCAGGCAGAGATTTGTGTTTTCAAACGGCTAAAACTCCTTTTGCTATTGCTGGTTTTTTGGGGTTAGGAGCAGCAGCGTATCTGACAGTTGGGCTGGATGGGATCCCTGTTATGACATTTATGTTAGGGAACGCAGTAATAGCTGTATTGGATTTAGAGAAAGCTTTCGCTAACTACTTTAGGCTAAGGAGGGGGGAACCCCCGCTCCCAATTGGTAAGGACAGCATTGGCCTTGGATTTTATGAATCATTGAAGTTAGTGGGAGTTGGTGAACAAAGCGCTAAAAGCTGGGGAACAAAAGCAGCGACTTTAGTTCGTTACTTATTTAATACGGGAGCCTCTGCAACTCAAAGTGATGTGATGGATCAAATAAAACAAGTTCAGAAGGTTGCCGATGCGGCTAAACCTTTGCTAGAGAAAATCGATCAGTTTGAACAAGATCAAAAACAGTTAGATAAAGAAGAGTCAGAGCTACAGTTGAAGCTTCAAAAGCTTGACCTAGATTTAAAGGGAAAATTGAAAGGGGAACTTAAGGCAACGAGTCAAGCACATAGGGAACATATTCAAAACATTCGACGGGTAGCGAGTATAAAAATTAACGTTCAAATGGCATTGATGGCTCACTATATAGCATTAAAAGAAGAGTTACCGGATGAGATAAAGGCCTTTAAGAAGCAATTTATCGCAGATGTTAATGGAGTAACACCGACTACAACCCCTGAAGTAATACATGCCTTAAAGAAAATTTTTCATTCTTTACCAAAAGAAGCTCAAGATGAGCTAAATAAAACCATTGATGTAATAGCTAAGCTTGAGAGTTGCTTCAGTAAGCCCCTTGAACCACAAGTTGAGACTACAGATTCTTAAATTCTACTTTCAATATATTCAGATTTTAATTCAGATGACAAAAGTTATGCGAGGTGAAAATGGCAGTATCTGGAGTTCAAGGAGTCGTATACTGGGGGGAATGTCGAGACGGAGAGCAATTCTATAACTTATCCAAAGTTAGCATTGAGATCGCAAGTCAGAATCTTGATGAAAATCGTCGGGTGAAAATTCCGCTTTTAGTGCAAAAGGGTGGAACAGGAGATAAATTTATTCCTCATAAGCTCTTCTTTTCTGTTGAAAAGCAAGCTGACCAGCAACAAGATACTTTTATTGTCACATTAGTTGAGGGAGATGAATTAATATCTTCTTTTCTATCCCAAGAGCAGCAAAGTACATTGCGAAGTTATTTATCTACCGAAATATCTGATCTCCGAATTGCTGTGAAGAAAGATCATAAGTCCATGTTGCTTGGAGCTGGGAGAGTGAAAGCAACAGAAGGTTATTTGTATGAAAGGAGAGATACAGATGTTGATGAGAAATTAGCGCAAGTACTAAAAAGAAGAAAACAAGCACAAAAAAAGCCTAAATGCATAATTTTGTAGCTTGTTGAATCAAGTTGAAGTGGCGTTGTATTAACTGTTGCTTATCACGGCTATAGCCACCGCCAATAACAGCGGCAATAGGGATATGGTGCTGCTTTGCGAGTGTAAATACTAACTTATCTCGTTGCGCAATACCTTGGTCACAAATATTAAGATAACCTAAGTCATCATCTTGATGGATATCAACACCAGCGTCATACAGAATCAAGTCAGGTTGATGTAAACGAATGAGTAAGTTTAACGTTTCTTCAACTGTTGCAAGATAATCATCATTTGAAGTGCCTTTATCGAGTTCGATATCATAATCTGAAAGCGCTTTTCTGGCTGGGAAATTTTTACCGCAATGTAACGAGCAGGTGATGATGCTGTCGTTTCCTTGTGCCATTGTTGCAGTACCGTCCCCTTGGTGAACATCGCAATCAAAAATCAAGACGTTATCTACATTGGGTTCCTTTAATGCTTGCACCGCTGCATATATAAGATCATTAAAAACACAAAAGCCACTACCAAAATCATAATGGGCATGATGGTAGCCACCTGTTAGATGTATTGCTCTTCCATGCTCTAATGCCAATTTTGCGGTTAATGCGGTTCCTGCTATTGAATGCCTACTTCGGTAAACTAATTTTTCACTCCAAGGAAAGCCAATTCGTCGCATTACTTTAGGGTCAATAGTATTGTTAAACAAGCTTTCCACATAATCAGGGCAATGAATGGTTTTGATGTCATCAATACTGGCTGGTTCTGGCATGTAGAACTGTTGTGGATTGGCTAATTGATTATCCAATAAGTACTGATAAATATCGCGATATTTGCTGGTGGGAAAGCGATGGTTGCTTGGTAAATCTAAATCAGAATATGAAGGGTGATAAACAATTGGCAGCATTAGAATGTTAGTAGCCTTTTTTTGAATTTGGACGTTCAAACAATGCAATGCGTTCTTCAATGTAGCTGATAGCTTGGCGGCACTTCCCTAAACGCTTGTGGGTTTGCAATATTTCATGCTGAAGTTTGAGCTTTTCTCTGCTTGAGCATGACGATAGTTGTAAATCCAGAGCATGAATTTTTTGCTCAATGCGAGATGCCCAGTTCAAATGCTTATTCAGTTCATCATAAAGCTTGTGAGAACTTTGCATAACGTTACTGGCAATCCATTCAAACCCGCTGCTTTCATGCACCTTTTGTTGTTTATTTAGGTATCTAGCCCTCGATGATGCTTTAGTTTGACGAGCGGCCTTTAAATTGATGTTGGTGGTGGCTAAAGCCCGCTTAACCGCTGAGAACTGATCTTGAATCTGTTGACAGCTGATTTCAATCGCTTCTTTATTCAACCCTACTCGCAAACGTTTTTCCAGTTGTTGAATTTGCGTTCGGATCTGATGAATACAAGGCTGAAGTTTTGCTCCAGTTTGTAAAAAAAGTTGGGCATTGAATCTATCAGTATTTTGTAGCAGTTTGCATTCACCCTGAGCAAGCTTGGCATCGTGCTGTAACACTTCTTGTTCAAGTTTATTCAGTTGCTCGACTAACTTACTTATCAAGGCTAATGAATTCAAAACCAGTTGCTCCATGCTAGGTGAATGGACATGACAATGACCACACTTATGAATATTGGTTTTATTACTTTCGAACCAAAACGAATAGCAAAGCGCGCCCCAATAAATGAGCCTAGCATCATGAATAAGCCCATAGCTATGCCAATATCATACATTACATCTGACTGTAGCATGAATACGACTAAGGCGGTGACATTACTTACTAAGGTCATAGATCTTGCTAGTCCACAGCAGTTCAATGTTGGAAGAGAGTACAACTTTGAAGCTGATAAGGTCCAAAATGCACCAATGCCTGGGCCTGCAAATCCATCATAACCACCAAGAAAGAAACCGCTAAGCCACTGCTTGATTTTATTAGGAGGTTGACTAGGACTGATTTCATTTTTACAGCCAATCGCGTTTGGGCTGAATAAGGTGTATAGGGCAACAGAAATGATGAGCAAAGGTAAAATCAATTCGAGCCAATAGTTATCAATTGCAAGTACTAAAAAGCTACCAAAAACGGCACCGACAAAAGTGGCAATGGCGGTGTTATACCAAAGTGCTGGAGTAAAGAACTGCTGTCTAAAATAGGTCATTGCGGACGTAAATGAACCAAAACAGGCAGCAAGTTTATTTGTGCCTAAGGCAACATGAGGAGGCATACCAACAGAAAGTAAAGCAGGAATTGACAGTAATCCACCGCCACCGACCACGGCGTCAATAAAGCCGGCAACAATACTTACTCCCGATAAAATCAGCCAATGGCTACTTTCTAGTAACATTTATTCAACCACCCTACGAAAAGGTGGTAAGGCATCTAAGAGTGATTTACCGTAGCGCTTGGTGAGTAAACGACGGTCGAGAATTGTGACACGTCCATAGTCGAGCTCTTTTCTTAATAGTCGACCACAACTTTGAATAAGTTTTCTAGAGGCATCTGGTACGGTTAGCTGTAAAAATGGATTACCGCCTTTGAGCTTGATGTATTCCGCATGAGCTTGTTCAACTGGTGAGGTTGGCACCGCAAATGGAAGTTTAGTCACAATGAGATTCGTTAAATAATCTCCGGGTAAATCTAAACCTTCTGAAAAACTACCAGTACCAAAGATAATGCTGGGCTTATTGTCATCACAGCGCTGGAAGTGCTGTTTGAGTAGTTCTTGTCTTGGAGCTGAACCTTGTATCAATACAGGTGTTTTCAATTTTGATTCTAATAGTTCACTGACTTTATCCATTTGCCAATATGAGGCAAATAACACTAGGGTTGCAGCTTCACCTTCTACGAGTTGAAAAATCTTGTCCGCTAACTCTTGAGTGAAGTTATCGTCCGTTGGCTCACATTGCATTTTAGGTAAATACAAAGTGCCGTTATTTTCATAGTCAAAGGGAGATTGTAAGGCTAAGTAGCGGCTGCCGTCATTTAAGGTTAATCCAACTTGATGGCAGAAGTGATCGAATTTGTTTAACGCCCTTAATGTCGCGCTGCATAACACTACGCCAGCTGCTTTTTGCCATAATAAGTTTTCGAGCATAAAGCCGACTTCAATAGGGGAGGCTTGCAGTAAGTAATCGCCTTGCTTACCTGATAATAATTCTGCCCATCGAGCAGACGGCGCACCTTTGGCTGAGTCTTCTTTTGCCATGGAACGCCAGAGCTTGCTGACACCCTCTAGGCGCTGCATCATAAAGCCTGTTTCAGTTAACAGTGATTCAGCTTGATGCTTTGGTATTTCGCCGTCTTTGATGGCTTCGTTTAAAATACTTTGCACTTTGGCAAATTGCTTTACCGCAGATTTTGAAGCTGTGGCTAGGTTTTCTGCTGGTATCTTTAGCTGCTCTGGGAGCTTGCCATGTTCAAAGCGCCAGCGTGACTCTTGGTTATTAAATAGCTTTAAATGTGAATCAAAAAACTGTGAAACCAGCTTTGAACCAGACATCATCTCTGCAATATGATCTTGTAAATTTTGCGCAGGTGAAATGACCGAATCACTCTTGATTTGGTTTTGCAGCTTACTCACGGTTTTCATCAGCTTTTCTAACCAATCAGCTGTTGCTTTAACTGTAGATTGAGCGCTGCTAAAGTCACGAGCTACTGTTGGTAAGTGATGTGCTTCGTCAATGACATAATAACTGTCTTCAGGATCGGGTAAAATCACACCTCCACCCAATTCAAGATCAGCAAACAACAAGCTGTGGTTTACGATCAACACATCCCAAGTATCCATTTCGTCACGTGCTGAATGGAATGGGCATAACCTGTGATTTGGCTGCATACGATGGCAGGAATGTTTATCTGATGAAATCTGCTGCCAAAGATGATCTGGAATTGGGCGCTTTAAAGTATCAATCTCGCCGTTCCATTTACCTTCATGGAAATCTTTTAGGAGCTGCTCAAGTAGTTTAATTTGAGTTTGATCGGGCTTGGTTTGCCACATAGCTACCTGACCACCCGAATCAGTGCCAATCATCATTTCTAATTTTGATAGGCAAACATAACGCTGACGACCTTTGACTAAACCGAACTTGAATCCTAGCTCGGCTTGCTGGTGGAAGAAAGGAATGTCTTTATGCAGAAGCTGCTCTTGCAGAGCAACAGTCGCGGTTGCGATGATGACTTTCTTTTTTTGCTCTAAGGCAAGTGGGATTGTGCCTAATAGATAAGATAGGGATTTACCAATCCCTGTACCAGCTTCAACGACAACAATTCGGCGATGTTTATCGTATTCGCCAGCAAGCGTTTTTGATATTTCTGCCACCATGTAGTTTTGCTCACGGCGAGATACAAAGTTTGGCAAGGCTGCGGCAATGTCTTTGTAAATAGCGCGAATGCGAGTTTTTATTTTAGTTGTGAGCATAATTTGGTAGCAAGATTATCCGTTGTTGGTATTAGCCATTTCTAACAGTCGAGAATGGCATTCCATATATAACTGTATATATTAACAGGTTTAGTGCAAAATGCTTATTAGAATTTTTAGGTAATACCTCGGTAACCGTTTAAATGTCTCAGCAAATTATCACAGGTAAAGTATTAACTCGTCGATTGAAAAATGATGGGAAACAGAACTTATTGGAATACTTTATAGCCACTGAAAATGGCTGTATTCAAGTTGATATTGCGTCTGCTGATTGGATTTGTTTTTGTCATCAATCTGATTTACCCAAGTTAAAACAAATCGCGCCTTCTGTGAACTTTCAAGCTCAAACAGTCGAATTAAAAAGCTTTAAGCTCCAACCTGTCAGTGCGCTCTATGTAAAATCCAGTCGTGATATGAGCTTACTGAGACGCATCGCTACTGAATATAGTATTCCGTTATTTGAGTCTGATATTCGACCTGAACATAGATATTTAATTGAACGGTTTATTGCTTTTGATGTCGATTTTTTCGGTCAATTTGTTGCGTCAGATCGCTTTTCTACACCAAGGTTTATTGCAGATAAAGCAAGAAGTGCCAAGCAACCAAGTCAACACAAGCTTAAAAGCGTATCACTCGATTTCGAATGTGCAATGGATGGAGAGCTGTATTCAGTAGGGCTATATAGTGACAACCACCAAACGGTGTTTATGGTGGGAGAAGCCATTGAAGATGCGCCAGATTATTTACATTTTGTCGATAATGAGCATCAACTCATTTTAGCCTTGTTAGATTGGTTTAAAGAATGCGATCCTGACATCATCATTGGTTGGGCAGTAGTGACGTTTGATTTAAGTCTACTTTATCGCAGAGCCAAATATCACAAAATACCGTTAACTTTAGGTCGTAACCAAAGCTTGTTAACTTGGAAAGTCGAAGAAAAACATCGCCCTGAAACGCTCTCCCTGCCGGGGCGGGTAGTATTAGATGGTATTGATTGGCTTAAAGCGGCGTTTTATCAGTTTGAGAGCTTTTCGCTAGAGTTTGTGGCTCAGGAGTTACTTGGAGAAGGCAAAGCGATTGATGATGTTAAAAATCGTGGCACTAAAATCACCGACTTATTTCATCAAGATAAATTGGTGTTAGCACATTACAACTTAACGGATTGTCGTTTGGTTTGGGAAATCTTTGAGAAAACTCAACTATGGCAGTTTGCGATTGCAAGGAGTGAACTCACAGGGCTAGAACTTGGTCGCGTTGGTGCTTCGGTGGCGGCATTTAACAATCTATATTTACCTCACTTGCATCGTAGTGGTTATGTAGCACCGCAATTTCCTGCTAGTCAGGGATTAGAAAGTCCAGGTGGGTACGTTATGGATTCAATACCAGGTCTGTATAAGAACGTGTTGGTATTAGATTATAAAAGTCTATACCCATCAATAATCCGAACATTTTTAATAGACCCCAAAGGCTTAATTGAAGGTGAAGCAGACGCGAATAGTGACAATGTTTCCGGATTCTTAGGTGCCAGCTTTAGTCGTCATAAGCCTATTCTTCCTAACTTAATTGCTAAGCTAAACGAGCAACGTGATTTGGCTAAAAAAGATGACAATCAACCCCTCTCTCAAGCGATAAAAATCATCATGAACTCCATGTATGGCGTACTTGGCTCAACAGGTTGTGTGTTTCACGATGCAAAGTTAGCAAGTTCTATAACAATGCGCGGTCATGAGATCATGAAGCAAACGAAAGTGTGGATTGAAGAACTGGGTCACAAAGTCATATATGGAGATACTGATTCAACGTTTGTTTGGGTTGAAGACCGAGAGGCTGATTTTGATGAGATTGGAGGTGAATTAGTCAAAATTATAAATGCTAACTGGCAGAATAAAATACAAAAAGAATATGAACTGGACAGTTTTTTAGTGCTTGAGTTCGAAAAACATTATGAACAATTTTTCATGCCTACTTTGCGTGGTTCTGAGCAAGGGAGCAAAAAGCGATACGTCGGACAATATAGAGATAAAAATAAGCAACTTACCTTGTCATTCAAAGGAATGGAAAATGTAAGGCACGATTGGAGTCAAATTGCTAGAAGGATTCAATTTGAATTGTTTGAGCGACTGTTCAATGGTCAACCTTTGAGTCAGTACTTAAGTGAGCAGCTTTCAAAACTGAAAAACGCTGATCTAGATAACGAACTAATTTTTAAAAGAAAACTAACAAGACCGCTTGAAGACTACACGGCTAAATCATCGCCTCATGTAAAAGTTGCTCACCAATTGCTTGTATTAACTGGTGACCCCAAATACAGCAAGCGGGGCTGTAAAATTGAATATATCAACACTCTAGCGGGTTCTGAACCCGTAAGCCTTAGAACTTCACCTATTGATTATGATTACTACATCGATAAACAAATAAAGCCAATCGCTGAACCTATTTTTGCCGTAACCAATGAGAGTTTAGTGCAAGTGTTAAGTAACCAGTTAAGCTTGATATGAATATTTCCAATATAATCCAGTGTTTACATTAATAAAGATTAATTTCAATAACTTGGAGTGCCTATATGCTTTTGTTATAAGAGCGAAACATTTAACTGTATAGGTCACTCGATATGAAAAAATCCTTTTTAGCAACTGCTGTAGCGGGGTTAATGTTATCTCCTGTTGTGTTCGCTGCTCAGTTATATGACAACGGCAACACATCAATTACAGGTTCAGGTGCTATAGGTGCCGCGGTTGTAAATACTAATAGCAAGACTGAAGTCATCAATGGTGGCAGTAAAGTTCACTTAGATTTTACACACAAATTGCAAAATGACTGGAAAGTATTTGGTGCTTATGAGTGGGGAGTCAGCCTAGCAGGCAGCCCTGAGCTTAAAGTAAACAATGATGCCTTAGTTTCTGATCAAAAAAGTGATTTTTTCTATAATCGTTTAGGGTATGTCGGCTTATCACACCCAGTATACGGCAGTCTTGCTATCGGCAAAATGTGGAGTGCTTGGTGGGATGTAGTAAAAGATACCGATAATGGCGCGATTTGGGATGGTCTAGCAGCTGGTGTTTATACCTTTAAAAGTGACGGTGGCGTAAACGGTGTTGGTCGTAGTGATCAAACCATCCAATATCGTAATACGTTCGGTAACTTAAGTGTCGCTGTTCAAGCCCAAGTTAAAGAGAACGACTTTAAAATTGATCCAACCTCTCCTAACTCTCCATTTCCTGCTAAAGGCACTGTCCCAGCTAACATCGCATACAAAAATACTTATGGTATCGGATTACGTTACAAAGTCGTTCCAATGGTTACTGTAACAGCAGGTTATAACCGAGGTAAATTCGATATTGCCTACAACAATGGTTCTAAAGCCAGTGATGTCGATAAAATTTATGGCGGCGGCATCGTATACGGAGACTGGGATACCGCTGGTTTCTATGCGGCTGCAAACTACAATCAAACCACTTACCATGATGTTGATAACATTGGACGCTTGATCCCTAAATCAAAAGGCGTTGAAGCTGAAGCGGCTTACTTATTAGACAACGGTCTGCGTTTCTATGTTGAGTACGATGTCCTGAATGCTGGCAATGATTACAAACAAGCCTATGCTGGTGATACCTTTAAACGAGCTAACATCATTGGAAGTCTCCAATATCAAGTTGATCCACAAACATTACTTTACGTCGAAGGTCGGGTTGATAAGAGTGACTTCAAAGGTACCCACGAAACGGCTATGAAACCAGCCGATGATGATGGTATCGGTGTAGGTATCAAATACAGCTTTTAACAGCTAACTAGAAGTTACATTTTACAAAATATTAAAAACTGGGTTCTTCCCAGTTTTTTTATGTTTACATCTTTCAAAGCCTCTTAAAAGCTATAAATACAGCTAACTACTGGTAAACGTCGCTATTTTTATTCTGTCAAATCTCCACTATGTCAATAAGAACACTGTTTCAGTATTGAAATATTTTTGATAACAATGTTGCTTAAATGTTGTAAATGTGATTTTATTGCGTCATTCAACAAATTTATGTAACTAATGGTTGCAGTTTTAAGTTGAGTGAACTACCGAATGTGATGCAATTCAAAACAGGTAGAAAACAATAAAGACATAAAATGCCCAGGGAGATTGAACTATGTTTAAAAAAACAGCATTACGTGTTGCAGTTTGTACGGCTTTATCCGTAACTGCGTCTATGGCATATGCCAATAACGTGGATGGAACCTTACAAGGGAAAGTCGTAACTCAATCGAGTAATTCAGCTTTGGCTGGAGTTATTTTAATCGTTACAAACAAAGAAAATGGATATAAAAAAGAGCTTGTTGCTGATAGCAAAGGGGTATTCAATTTAAGTAACATTCCTGTTGGTAAGTACGATATACGCGTCGAAAAAGAGGGGTACAAAACATCGGTAATAAATGATGTTATTATAGGCATTGGTCAGACTTCTCAACTAGATATTCGTCTTGAGTCTGGTGATGATATTGAAGTTATACAGGTAACTGGTTCACGTATTGCAACAGTTGATACTTCAAGCTCTGAAGCATCCTTTAATGTTTCTGCCGCAGAACTTGAAAGATTACCAATAGCACCGGATGTGACTTCTGTTGCTCTTTTAGCACCTGGAGTTAATTTAGGTGATTCACGCTTTACAGATGCAAAAGGTAACGCTCTTGCAACCTTTGGTGGTGCTTCGCAAGCTGAAAACACATATTATGTTAATGGCTTAAATATGACTAACTATAGAAATGGTGTTGGAGGGGCAACAATTCCATTTTTAGCATACGATGCATTTCAAGTGAAAACTGGTGGTTATTCTGCAGAATTCGGTCGCTCAACAGGTGGTGTTGTTAGCGCAACAACAAAATCTGGAACAAACGAATTTAAATTCGGCTTACAACATAGACAGAAACTTGGTGGACTATATGGGGAGCGCCCTAGCTCAAGATATTTATCTAGCGACTGTAAAGATAAAAATGACACTAAGTGTAATCGTGTCGGAGATATTATCGTAGATAACAGTGAAGATGAAAGAAAAGGTTATACTACCGACGTTTATGTAAGTGCTCCAATCATTAAAGATACTCTGTTCTTTTATGGTCTGTATGAAATGCGAGAGCAAAAACTAAAAGATTTAACCAGTGCAGGAACTAGAACTTTATATCGAAATGATGATTCACCATATTATTTAGCTAGGCTAGATTGGAACATTAATGAAGACCACTCTCTTATGGCTTGGACCTTTAATGATGAAGGTGAATTGAAGTCTAGAGAGCTGATTCCAGGGAAACCAGATGCAACAAGTGTTGCCAAAACAGGAGGTAGTAGCTGGTCTGTTCGCTATACCGGTAACATAACTGATGATTTCAGCGTTTCTGCAATGGCGGGTGAAGTTGAGTTTAGGGACATTGTTAGGGGGTCAGGTGACAAATACCCTGTCGTTTATGATCTTTCAGCTAGAAAATCACTAGGGCAATGGTCAAACTTTACAATTCGTACTGATACAGATAAGAGACGTCAATATCGTTTTGATGCAAATTGGTATTTATTCGATGAGCATAATCTAAAATTTGGTTATGATGCTGAGAAAAATACAAGTGAAGCTGATACAACACTATCTGGTGGTATTTATTATGCCTATATTAACTATAAGGCTGGAACGAAGCTTCCTAACGGTTATACAATAACCAAGGATGGACGTTATTCTCGTGTTAGAAACTATAAAGTAGGTGGTACTTTCGATGTGAATAACTCAGCGTTTTACATTGAAGATACTTGGACACCCACTGATCAGTTAACTGTGAATTTAGGTCTTCGTTGGGAAAGTTTCGAGAACTTAAATGCAGATGGCAAAACATTTATTGAAATGAAAAATCAGTTTGCTCCTCGATTTGGTATTTCTTATGATTTAACCGGTGATGGTGAACATAAGGTTTTCGCTAATTTAGGACGTTATCACCTACCTGTCGCTGCTAATACGAATGTCCGTTTGGCAGGCGCTGAGACATATAAGCATACGTATTATGAGCTAAAAGGTGTTGGTGAAGGCGATGTGCCAATTCTAGGTGATCAATTGGGCGATGTACATGTTATAGGAGATGGTGTCGCTCCTTCTCCTGACAGTGTAACAGATAAGAATCTGAAACCAATGTATCAAGATGAGTTTATGCTTGGTTATCAAGGTATGATTAACGAAGATTGGTCATTTGGGGCTAAGTTTACGCATCGTAAATTGAAGAACGTAATTGATGACGCTAGTGTAGACGCAGCCTTTAAAAAGATTGGAAAAAAAGTTCATCACTTTGTTCTAATGAATCCAGGGCGTGACGTTACCTTCGAATTGGATACGGACAAAGATGGTAAGCTTGAAACATATCATTTCACTGCCGAACAATTGGGTTATCCAAAAGCTGAGCGTACTTATAATGCTGTTGATTTAGTACTAGAGCGGGCATGGCAAGATGATTGGATGGTTAAAGCAAGTTATACTTGGTCTCAACTTTACGGTAATACAGATGGTCTAGTTAAGGGTGATAATGGTCAAGATGATGCCGGTTTAACTACTGATTGGGATTATCCATATCTAATGGATGGGGCATATGGTAATTTACCGAACGATCGTCGCCATGCAATTAAAGTATTTGGTTCATATGCAGTTACAGATAACTTTTCAGTTGGTATGAACTTGAATATTACTTCTGGTCGACCTCGTAATGCATTAGGTGCTGGTTACTTCCCTGACCAAGATTCTTATGATTATGGAAACACTTTCTATGTAGGTAAAAAGAAGTTCTCAAGAGGTAGTTTCGGACGTACTCCTTGGACAACAAAGTTTGACTTCAATGCTAAATATGACTTAAGTCACTTTGGAATTGCTGAAAAAGCATTCGTACAACTGAATGTATATAATGTTTTCGATTCAACAACACCTACTCGTTATAATGAAATTGCTGAAACAGGAGGGGCATTTAACGCCAACCCTGCATTTGGTTCAGAGACCAGCTGGCAAACACCAAGAACTGTTGAGTTATTATTTAGAGCTGAATTTTAATTCAGCGTCATCCTAGAATGCTTAGTCTTTCGCTAACGCAGGTCATATAAGCATTTTAATGATAATTGGGTAGCTTAAAAAATCGGTTACAACTTAGTTGTAGCCGATTTTTTTATACATGATTTTTCGAAAGAATTACAAATCACAGAAGAAGTTTTGTTAAGTGCACTCCTCATTAGTACAGACATTAAGCGACCAAGTTTAAAATAAGAGCTATTCAACAGTATGTGACATAAAGCTTCTAATAATGACTTTATGTGACTTAGAAAACTCTAAAGTCAAATATCTGTACTGTTGAACCATTTCATGTCTATAAACTGAATTGAGTTTGAGCTGTTTTTAAGCTCCTAAATCATACCAAAGTACGACCCAGAATCATTTTTTATTCAATCGAAACGGACATAAACAAAGGGAGAATCATTTTTGGTTATTTATGTGTCTCAGGCATGTTTTAAGGTTGTTTGCTTTATGTTGATGTTTTGTATCTGCAAATGCACATAATTAAAACACACCTAGGAGGGACAAATGCAAAGCAATAAGAAAGGATTAACTCAAGCAATTAGATTTAATCTGATTGGTGGAGCAGCAGTCTTAATGTCGGCGCCTACAATTGCAGAAGAAGAAAGTAAAGATGTAGAAAGGATTGAAGTCACAGGCTCTCGAATTAAACGAGCTGATATCGAAGGTGCAAACCCTGTAACTACTATTGATTCATCACAAATTCAAAAAATGAGCGTTACGAATGTTGGTGATTTGTTGCAGAATTTGACGTCGTCTGCGGGTGCTGCTGTAAACACTCAAACTAACAATGGTGGTGACTCAACAACTCGATTTTCTTTGAGAGGTATTGGAACAAACCGTACATTAGTTCTAGTAAATGGTCGTCGTGTTGTATCAGGCGGTGGAGGTGCTAATTCTTCTGTTGATTTGAATACAATTCCTACAGCAATTGTTAAGCGTATCGAAGTACTGAAAGATGGTGCTTCTGCAATTTATGGTTCTGATGCAATTGCAGGTGTAGTTAACATTATCACTAAGGATGACTTTGAAGGGTTTGAAATTAAAACAAGCTACGGAAAAAGTGATAAAGGTGATGCTGGTCAAAAATCATTTGATATTACTTTTGGTACTTCAAGTGATAAAGGGAACGTGGTAGTAGCACTTGGCTACAGCGATCAAGAAGATGCATTTATGGGGGATCGCCCGTTTTCTGAGTTCGAATTAAGGGCTTACCCTGATGGAAGTACACAGAAAGGTGGTTCTTCGGCGCCACCGTGGGTTAATGCTAATACTGCTGATGGGCGTGTGACTCGTGGTCCTGATTACGGCCCGTGGAGAAAGTATGATGGTGCAAAAGATTCATACAACTATAACCCCGTCAACTACCTTCAAACACCAAGTACAAGGCGCTACGCTTCTGTTTTTGCAAACTATGAGTTAGGAGAACTTGGTGTATTAGGAGATGTTAAGTCATTTGCTGAAGCTAACTATGTAACGACAGTGGTAATCGTTTGATTGCTCCAGAGCCATTAGCACCATTGGTTTTCTTTGGTAAGCCTGCCCCGTACTCATCAAAGAACTACTATAACCATAAGTTTGGTCCTAAAAGTCCTGACGGTAAATCTTACGACATTGCTGATTGGCGGCGTCGTATGCTGGAAACAGGTGGTCGTGCTAACTCTAGAGACTATAAAACATTTAGATCCGCAGTTGGTTTTAAAGGTGCTCTAGATAACGGTTGGGATTGGGAAGTTTCTTATAGCTGGGGTCAAAGTGACGCAGTAGAAAGAGCAGAAGGCTACTTTAACCTTGCAAAAGTTAAGGATGCAGTTGGTCCTACAGGGTGGCTAGATGCCAGTAACAAGCTAATAGTTGATGCTGATGGCAAACCTGTCGTTGACGCTGCAGGTGAGAAACTGGTTTGTTTAGATGGTGAAAATAAAGTTATTGCTGGTTGTGTACCGTTAAATATTTTTGGTCAACCAGGGACTAAAGATGAAATCACACCTGAGATGCTTAGGTACATTTCTGGTGACTACAATACAACAGAAATTGGTCAAACAAAGCAGGAAGTTGTTAATGCTATTGTGACTGGTGACTTATTTGAGTTACCTTCAGGAGCAGTCGGTTTTGCTGCGGGGTGGGAATATCGTAAAGAAAGTGGTTTTTACACACCTGATTCATTAATCCTTCAAGGTATTACCACAGCAGGTTCTGCTGTTGGCACAAAAGGCGGCTATAACGTTGATTCTTTGTTTGCTGAAGCAATTGTACCTATTGCTGTAGATGAATCATGGGCAAAATTGTTGGATTTGGAGTTAGCTGTTCGTCACTCAAAATACTCATCATTCGGCAGAAATACTAGTGGTAAGGTTGGTATCAAGTATAAGCCTATCGACAGTGTGATGGTGAGAGCAACAGCTTCACAGGCATTCAGAGCTCCGAGCATAGCAGAATTATTTGGTGGTGCTGCAACTGGTTTTCCAGAAGCGCGAGATCCATGTGACCAAGATTCATATAAGACCCTTGCTGATTATGAGAAAGTTAAAGCGGGACCTAACTGGAAAAACTGTATAGCAAGCGGTGTACCAACAGATGGTTATAAGTCTGGTGATGTGGAGCAGATCCCTACTAAAGGTGGCGGTTCTGAAAACTGGAACGGCGCAGTAAGCTTAAAGCCAGAAACCGCAGATATCTTGACCGTCGGTGTTGTATATAGCTCTGATGTTATAGAGAATTTTTCAGCAAGTGTAGATTACTGGAAAATAGAATTAACAGATGCTATCTCGACAGTTGGTACTCAGCAGCGATTAGATGGATGTTTTAAGAATGGACAGTACTGTGATTCTATCAATCGATTTGGCCCAGGTAGTCCTGTAGTTGGTTTGATTAAAAATGTGAATAACTACACGGTGAATGTAGGTGGAATAACCACATCTGGTGTTGATTTCGACGTTAGATACTTATACGAGACCAGTGCGGGGGATTTTCGTTTAGGTCTTGATGGTACTTATTTGTTGAGTTACGACAAAGAGCTTTCAGACGGTACAGTCATCGATCATGTAGGAAGATTTGAAGCAGACCATGACGGTATGTTCGCAAAAGTTAAGGCAAACTTTAACTTAGGTTGGACTAAAGATGAGTTCGGAGTAAACCTTATCACACGCTATATCAGTGGAGTGGAAGAGACTGAAAAAGGTTGGTGGACTGATCCATTTAAGCGTGATGTGAGCTCAAATATTGTTTTCGATTTCCAAGGTAACTGGGATGTTTCTGAAAATGTATCTGTTACTTTAGGCGTCGATAATGTATTTGATAGAGAGCCTCCATTTGTGTACTCTGCATTTGGCGCCAATACGGATGTTTCAACTTATGATGTAATAGGCCGATTCGTATATCTACGAGCGGGTGTTAAGTTCTAATTTAAAATGACTTTTCATAATTTGATATCTATAAAGCTCTGCTGAAAAGTAGGGCTTTATTTTTATCAACCATTGCTCTACCTTGTTTGAATTTATACTTGGAGTATGAAGTATTGATACCTATCAAATGATCCCTGTCAAAACAATTTGAACTGTCTTTCGTTATCAGCTATTCAGTTAATCATAATTTTAAGTTCACTCACGATTATACAAGCTTGTGTAAAAAAAATGTTAACAAAAACAATTATCTTACTTAATTCTCACATCATAGTTTAAGAAGTATTGACACTCGTCAACCTTTTATGGAATGATGCCATCGGGTCTATGCCTAAGGGTATAGAAAAAGGGAAAATAACAACAATCACAATAGAAAGATGTACTTACGTGATTGCATGAAGTATTAAAACAAACACTCAGCAATATCAGTAGGTTAACACTTTTTAATTAACACAAAATTGGTTGGGAACTATGTCCAAGGTAAGCAAGAGAACGAAAATTGCTTCAGCGTTAGTAGGTGTACTAGCGATTGCAAGCAGCAACCTGGTAGTTGCAAATCCTCTGAGCGATGTCCAAAAAGCAGACGGTAAAATCCATACTGCTGCTGCGGCTTCTCAGAAGAAAGTTGATAAGTATTTTGATCAGGCGCAGGACCTGCTTATCCAGTATGACTCTGTTGCGGGTGAGCGTGAAACGCTAAAAGACTACAACGATTACGTTGCTAAGTTAGTAGCGGATCAAGAAGCAACTATGGCTTCTATCCAAAAAGACATCGACGGTGTTGATGCTCTACGTCAAGGTGTAGTGCCTCTTATGTTTAAGATGGTTGATGCACTAGACAAATTCGTAAAGCTGGATCTTCCTTTCAAAACAGACGTACGTGAAGAGCGTGTTCAACGTCTAAAAGAACTTCTTGACTCTGCAGAAGTAACGCTTGCTGAGAAATACCGTCTTATTCTAGACGCATACAGCATTGAGCGTGAATACGGTACTACTACCGGTGCTTATGAAGGTAAGCTAAACCTAGGTGGTAAAGAAGTATTAGTAGACTTCCTACAATTTGGTCGTGTTTCTCTAGTTGCACAAAGCATCGACCAAAAGAATGCTTGGGTTTACAACAAAGAAACTAAATCATGGGATGAGCTAGATGATGGTTACCTACGTAACATCACTAAAGCTATTCGTCAGGCTCGTGGTCAAGCTGCACCTGATATGTTCGCTCTACCAATCCCAGCTGCGGAGGCTGCTAAATAATGAAAAAGTTAATCACATCCACACTAGTGGCTGCTAGCCTTTCTTTAGTTGCTGGCATGGTAAGCGCTGCTGATGCGCCTACGTCGGTAGACCAACTTTTAAAGCAAGTTCAAACTGACCGTGCTGCAAAAGGTAAAGTAGACAAAAAGCGTGAAGCTGAGTTCCGTGCTGAACGTGCTGATAAAGCCGCGCTTCTTAAGAAAGAAAAGCGCGCTCTTGCTAATGAAAAGCAACGTGGTAAAGATTTACAACAACGTTTCCTAGACAACGAGCGTCGTATTGCTCAACTTGAAGCTGACTTAGTTGCAGCCCAAGGTGACTTAGGTGAAATGTTCGGTGTTGTTAAAGGTGAAGCCGGTGATTTCGCTGGTAAGCTAGCCTCTTCAAACATCTCTGCTGAGTACCCTGGACGTGACAAGTTTGTTGCTGATTTAGGTGCTCGTAAGCAGCTTCCAAAAATCAATGAGCTAGAAAAGTTCTGGGAAGACCAACTTTTCGAAATGGTTCAACAAGGTAAAGTTGTTAGCTTTAATGCAGACGTTACTGGTCTTAACGGTGAAGTTACTAACACTAAAGTCACTCGTGTTGGTCCATTTAACCTATTAGCTGATAACCAATATGTGGTTTACAACGATACTTTAGGCATCATCCAAGACCTAGCTCAACAGCCAGGTGGACAGCAAGTATCAAGTGTACAAAACTTCCTAGGCACTACTTCTGGTTATACAAAACTATTTGTTGACCCAGCACGTGGTAACTTACTTAAAGTATTCACTGGTAAAGCTACTCTAGAAGAGCGTATCGAAGCAGGTGGTCCAATTGGTTACATCATCATCGGTATTTTAGTTGTAGGTGCTCTGATCGCACTATTCAAACTAGTTACTCTTTATGCTACTGGTGCTAAAGTTAACGCTCAACGTAAAGACATCAACAACCCAGGTAACAACCCTCTTGGTCGCGTACTTCAAGCTTATCAAGCGAACAAGTCTGGTGATGTTGAAACTCTAGAGCTGAAACTTGACGAAGCCATTCTGAAAGAAACACCTTCTCTAGAAAGTGGTATTTCAATCATTAAAGTATTCGCTGCTATCGCGCCTATGATGGGTCTACTTGGTACAGTAACTGGTATGATTGCAACCTTCCAAAGCATCCAGCTATTCGGAACTGGTGATCCTAAGCTAATGGCTGGTGGTATTTCTATGGCTCTTATCACGACTGTGCAAGGTCTGATTGCTGCACTACCTCTAATGCTTCTACACGCTATTGTTAGCGCGAAGAGCAAGTCTGTAGTACAAGTACTAGAAGAGCAAAGTGCTGGCCTAGTTGCTGAGCACGCTGAGAAGAGGGCTCAATAATGATGCTATTCCTGATGGACATTTGGGATTCCGTCAGGGGCTTCATGGCCGCTGGAGGCGACGTCCTCTGGCTGGTTGCGGCAGTACTATTCCTAATGTGGGTGTTAATGCTTGAACGCTACTGGTTCCTTAACTGGGTATCACCAGCTAAGCACAAAGCAATCATCAAAGCATGGGATGAAAGAGAGGATTCTACCTCTTGGTACGCACACCGTATACGTGAAGCTTGGGTATCCCAAGCCAAACAAGAGTTAAACGCGGGAATGCTTATCATCAAAACCTTAGTAGCTATTTGTCCTATGATTGGACTATTAGGTACAGTAACAGGGATGATTCAAGTATTCGATGTGATGGCAGTACATGGTACGGGTAACGCTCGTATGATGGCAGCTGGTATTTCAATGGCAACCATGCCAACAATGGCAGGAATGGTCGCAGCGTTATCAGGAGTATTCTTTAGTACTCGCCTAGACGCAAAAATGAAAATCAGCATTGAGAAGCTAAAAGATAGCTTGCCACACCACTAGAGAGAGATTGAATATGGCACGTAAAAAGCATTCCAGCGTAGAAGATGAAGCACAGATCGATATGACTCCAATGTTGGACATCGTATTCATCATGCTTATTTTCTTCATCGTGACAACATCGTTCATCAAGCCATCTGGTCTTGATTACGAAAAACCTGAAGCGAGTACGGCTCCTAGCCAGCCTTCTTCTAACATCTTCATTGGTGTAAGTAAGACTGGTGTGATTAAAATGGAAAACCGTAACGTAGATATTGAACGTGTAACAGCAAACGTTGAACGTATGCTGGCAGAAACACCAGATGCTGCGGTAATGATTGAAGCCGACAAGCTAGCTGAACATGGTATCGTGGTTAAAATCCTTGATAGCGTGAAGAAAGCCGGTGTAGATAAAGTGTTTGTATCAGCAGGGAAGGATTAATATGTTCCGAGGAATAGTATCTATCATTATTGGTGGTGCTGTTACCTTTGGCCTGTTTGTCTTCATGGCATTCTTAGTAGGTGGCGGCGCAGGTCGCCACGCTGAGAAAACTGAGTCACCACAGATTCAGATCAGCATGGAGAGGCAGGACTCTCAGGTACAGGACAAGCCTAGGGTTAAACCTAAGCCACCTACGCCACCGGAGCAACCACCTAAGCCTGAGGTACCGCCACCAGATACTTCAAGCAGCATTGATACAAGTTTGAACTTTAACCCGAATGGTGTTTCTACAAGTGCTTCTCGCGGGGGATTTAAACTTGGTAACATGATGACTCGTGATGGTGACGTTACTCCAATCGTACGTACTGCACTAGAGTATCCACCTCAAGCGGCTCGTGACGGTAAAGAAGGTTATGTAGTACTTGGCTTTTCTATCAACACCGTTGGTGGAATCGAGGACATTAAAGTTCTTGAAGCTAAGCCGAAGCGTATCTTCAACAAAGCGGCACGCCGTACTTTGAGAAAATGGAAATACAAACCACAAATCGTTGATGGCAAGCCACAAAAACGTACTGGTATGAAAATCCGTTTGGACTTTACGTTAGACAAAGGATAATAACATGGCAAAGTTAAATAAATTTGCAGCTGCTATTATGCTTTCCTTTGGTGCATTAACTGTTGCAACTTCAGCTGTTGCGGCAGATAAATGCCCAATTGAGAAACGTAAAAACCAAGCAGTTGGCCAAAGTGTAGGTAAAAAGATCCAACGATCTTACAAAGCTTACACTGAAGGCAACATCGATGAAGCGTTAGCTGTATTGCTAGAAGCTTCAGCGAAAAAAGATTTTGATAAAGCGTCTGTTGCCCGAATGTTGGGTAACTTTTATGCTGAAAAGAATCAACTAGACAAAGCATTCGCTCAGTTAAAAGAAGCGGCTGATCTTGATGTTTTAGGTGGGACTGAGCATGCTGATACGCTAAAGCTTGTTGGTATTTTGGCGGTTCAATCAGAAAAATTTAACGTAGGTATTAGCTACTTTAAAAAATGGTTGGACTTCACTTGTAAGCAAGATGAAGACGTTTATCGTTTATTAGCGGCTTCATATTCTCAAGTTAAAGACTGGGATAATGCGATCAAGTACGCTGATCTTGCTATCAAGGTTGCCAAAAAGCCTAAGAAGGATTTTTACAACGTAAAAGTAAACGCTTACTACAACAAGAAAGAGTTGAAAAACGCAGTAAAAGTTCTTGAAACGGCTGTTGAGCTTTTCCCTGGCGAAGGTTCTTTTTGGCGCCAGCTATCTCAGTTTTATCTAGCAACTGAGAATTACAAGAAAGCACTTTATACTTATGACTTAACGTATAAGGCTGGTTTCTTGACAGCTGGCTCAGGCATTACTCGTTTGGCTCAATTGCAAGCGCGTTATGGCGGTCCTTATCACGGTGCTAAATTGCTTGAAAAGCATTTAAAAGCTGGTGATGTTAAAAAGGATAAGAGCTCTCTTCGTGTTATCGCTGGATTATTCCAAAATGCGAAAGATATGAAGAAAGCGGCTGATTACTTCGGTCAAGCAGCAGCCATTGATAACGATGCAAAATTGTATCTGAAACAAGGTAGAATGCTATCTAGCGTTCAAAACTATTCTGCGTCTATCAAAGCTTATAACAATGCAATTAAAGCTGGATTAGCTAATCCTGGTGAAGCATATTACGAGCTTTCTCTTTCTTACTTGAATCTTAAGCAATACAAATCATCGCTTAAGAATATCTTACTTGCTAAGAAAGATAAGAAAACCAAGAAGCATGCGACTTCTTTCGAGAAGTATATTCGCGAAAAAGCGCGAATCAATAAAGTTAAGCTTTAACTTCTTATTGCTCAAATAAAAACACCTCCAGTTGGAGGTGTTTTTTATTCCCAGTATATAACTTTGTCAGGTTTCTTTAGGTCTACAGGCTGTAAGTGGAGCGCTTGTTCAACCTGATTAATTAAACCATCAGATTGTTTATTGGTAGTTGGAGTACAATGCCCCGCAATGACTCGACAATCAAATTTCTGATTTAACCGTGTTTGAGTGTCATGCTTAACTTCTGTGATAGCTGTATTTATTCTTTTTAACACAGCCTGTAAACCATCAATATCCAAATCGAATAGCCCGATTGTAAAGTAGCCTTTTTCACTTCTCGCTAATAAATCATTGCTTCTTATAAAACTACTTTGCAGTTTTACAGACAGAATTTTAAGAACTGTATTGGAATTGCTTGTTTCATCCATGTTAGGACATAGATACAATAAGGCTAATCCTTTTTGTTGTGATAGATGTTTTTGCCATTCTCGGTTAAAAGCTTCAATAAAGTAGGCTTGGTTATAGACGCCGGTTTCTTGATCCATGAAACTTGGCTTCCGCCATGAATACAACATGCTTTCTCCTAAAAGCATTCACGCAATAGCATCAAGTATAGATGACAATTTTGAAATATCACTCGCTGCGTGACATTCAAAAATAAACTAATTTTGGGAAAGAAAAATGAAAAAGTCTCTTCTTTTTATGTCGATAAGTGCAGTGTTAACTCTGCCTGCATGTCAAGACAATGACGTTCAAGAAGTACAGGTTTCGTCTAAAAAACAAGCCTCATCTGTAACAGTTGAAAGTCAGCAAACAGCTGAAAAGGTGTATCTAGATTTGGTTGATAACTACTTTAAGGATCAACTGAAGCTGAATCCATTAATGGCTACTTTTGTTGGTAATAATGATTATAACGACCAATTTGGTAGTAACTTAACGGAAGAGTATCTAAAAGCGCGCCACGAACTTAACCAAGGGTATTTGGATAAGCTTAAAAAGATTGATCGTGATCGCTTACCGACAAATCTTCAGTTCAGTTATGACTTGTTCGGCTATGACCGAAACATGGAACTCATTTCTGAGACTTATCCATCGCGTTGGTTGCCGATGAACCAGTTCTATAACACTGTGATTACCATGGTTCAGCTTGGTACAGGTGAAAGCGCTCAGCCATTTAAAACAGTAGTAGATTATAAAAACTGGTTAGTTCGTTTAGATGGCTTTATTGAGTGGACTCAGCAAGCTCAAACTCGTATGAATGAGGGTACTGAAAGCAAGGTCGTACTTCCACGCGTACTTGCCGAAAAAATCGTTCCACAGCTTGAGGCTCATATTGTATCAAATCCAGAAGAAAGCATCTTTTTCTCACCAATTAACAATATGCCAGCAGATTTTACTGCTGAACATAAGGCCGAATTGACTAAAGCTTATAAGTTGATGATTTCAGATAAACTGGTACCAGCACTGACTTCATTAAAAGGTTACTTTGTTGAAACCTATATTCCTAAAACGCGTGCAAGTGATGGCTGGTGGGGATTGCCTAATGGTAAAGCTTGGTATCAACACTTGGCCAACCAACACACGACCACCAAAATGCCAGTTGATGAGATTCATGAAATTGGTTTAAAAGAAGTGGCTCGTATTTTATCTGAAATGGATAAAGTAAGAGAGCAGGTTGGTTTTAAAGGTGATTTAAAGGCCTTTTTTGCTCACTTATCATCAGACCCTAAGTATTTCTTCACCGAGCGCCAAGACTTGGTTGATGGTTATATGGGATTAAAAGATACCATCAACAAAGAGTTGCCTAAATACTTCAATGTAATGCCTAAAGCTGATTACATCGTTAAGCCTGTTGAAGCGTTCCGTGAACAATCAGCCGCTGGAGCATCTTATCAATCACCAGCAGTAGATGGTTCTCGTCCGGGTATTTTCTATATCAATACTTATAACCTAAAAGCTCAGCCAAAGTGGGGCATGACTACGCTGTCATTACATGAAGCAGCACCAGGTCACCACTTCCAAATTGCTATCAAGCAAGAGTTAAAAGGTGTGCCTGAATTCCAACGCTTCAGTGGTTACACTGCATTTGAAGAAGGCTGGGCGCTTTATGCAGAATACCTAGGTATGGAAATGGGCTTATTTAAAGACCCTTACCAATACTTTGGCAAGTTGTCTGATGAAATGCTTCGTGCAATGCGCTTAGTAGTTGACACAGGTTTACACGCCAAAGGCTGGAGTCGTGAGCAAGCGATTCAATACATGAAAGATAACTCTCCTATGGCTGAATCAGACATTGTGGCTGAAGTTGAGCGTTACATGGCGATTCCAGGCCAAGCGCTGTCATACAAAATTGGTCAGTTAAAGATTATTGAACTTCGTGAACGAGCTGAAAAAGCACTTGGTAGTAAGTTTGATATCAAAGCATTCCATGATCAAATTTTGACGACAGGTTCGCTACCAATGGCTGTGATGGAAGATAAAATTGATAGCTGGATTGCTTCACAGAAGTAACTGATTTAAGTTAGTTATCTAGAGGCGGCAATTATGCCGCCTTTCTTTTTTCAGAGGATGAAATGATATACCTAGAAACTGATAACCTGACATTAAGATCTTTAGTCGATTCTGACTGGTCGAATTTCTATGAAATGAACTCTAGTGAAGAGATTTGCCGCTTCATTAGACCTCCTGAGCCAGCAGCACAAATTCGAGAAGTTTTCGATCAAAGAAAGAAAACTTGGAATTATGAGCTAAATGAATGGCTAGCACTGGTTTTAGAAGATAGACAAGGAAACTTTGTTGGTTATTCAGGTTTTCGCCGTATTGATAAAGAATATAACGATGTTGAAGTAGGTTACATGCTGCGCCCAAGCGCTCAAGGTAAAGGGTTTGCAACTGAAGCACTTAAGCGGGTCGTTGAGTGGGGGATTACTGAATATGGTATTCGGAAATTTATAGGTTACTGTGATATTGAAAATATTGGCTCTCAACGTGTAATGCAAAAAACAGGCTTTAAGCAAGAGGGCGTATTACGAGAACATGTTAAAAACGGTGAACGTTGGGTGGATGATTGCGTTTTCGGATTATTGTCTAGGGAATTTTAGTGGTAAGGCAGTATAATCCCTTTTATTTTTCATTGGTTAATTCATGTCTGATATTGAAACACTAGAACTCCGCTCGGGTGATGAGTTTATTGAGCTTTATAAAATTCTGAAAATTCAGGGGATGATCAGTGCTGGTGCCGAAGCTAAGCATGTTATCTCTGAAGGCTATGTTCTAGTAAATGGTGAAGTTGAAACTCGCAAACGCAAAAAAGTGGTTGCGGGTGATGTAGTTACTTTTAATGGTGAATCAGTAATGATCACCTCTGAGGATGAAATGATGCAGTTTCCTGATGATGATAATGGGCAAATGTTGGCTGCTATGGCTGAAGCGGGTGTGGATTTGTCAAAGTCTCAAGATATCGATTTTTTCTTGGTATTTGACGAGCAGCGTGATGCGGAGACGGCACTCGAAGATCTTGTTAATTCAGATCGCGAAGGTGAAGTTGAACTGCTGTTTAATGAGGAGTCGACTAAGTGGGAATTGATTGTTTCCATTCACATGATGCCTGAATATGACGCTATTATTGCTGCTGAATCTGAGCTTCATGATTTTGCAGAAGAGTACGATGGGATCTCGGATGGATGGGGCGTGATGCAACATCAAGAAGGGGATGATGAATTCGCTGATGAAGAGCATGAATGCGGAGAAGGTTGTTCTCACTAGTTTGTTTTGATATGCCTGCTCAAGCAGGCATTCTATTTTTACAGAGGCTACTCAGTAATTTTTGCTGAGGTCATCTTCATCAAACTTTGACTTTTTCTTTTTGGCTCTAAAGTCTTTCTCTTTTTTCCATTTACGCTTTTCGTGCTTTGCCTCACCGTGGTCAGAATTTTCATCCCACTCATCTTTATCGAAGCGATAATCCTTGCTCATAACGAAACCTTGCTTTTCCTCAAATTGCCTCGTGGCATGGTCATAAATAATTTTAGTAGGTATATGAAAATAGCCCAAAAAGTTTACCGTTTGATTTCAGTAGGTAAGGCGTATAATGCTGATACATTTATCACTTGGGATAATCATGGACTTTGAGCTAACCATTCAAATTGCATTAATACTATTCACAGTCGCAGCATTAGCAGGGTTTATCGACTCCATTGCCGGGGGAGGAGGCTTGCTAACCATTCCTGCTCTGATGTGGGCGGGTTTACCACCTGTAGCTGCACTAGCGACAAATAAGTTACAGGCGAGCGCTGGCAGTTTTTTTGCCAGTTGGTATTTTATACGGCACGGTGCCGTTAAGTTGAAAACAATGTGGCTGGCTGTTGGGTGTGCCTTTGTCGGCTCTGCACTTGGGGCTTTTGCTGTTCAGCAAATCGATGCGGAAATTTTAAAAGTCATCCTTCCATTTTTAATTTTTGGCATTGGGCTATATTTTTTATTTTCAAAAAAGCTATCGGATGATGATAAACACCAAGTGCTAACTCCCACTTTATTTGCCTTTACTGCTGCAATTGGTGTGGGTTTTTATGATGGTTTCTTTGGTCCCGGGACAGGAAGTTTCTTCGCTCTAGCATTTGTTATGTTATATGGTTTTGGCTTAGGTAAAGCCACAGCTCATGCTAAGTTATTAAACTTTTCTACCAATATCGCATCACTGATAATTTTTATCATCGGTGGTCATGTGGTTTGGCTGTTGGGGCTTACCATGATGGTAGGGCAGGCACTTGGCGCTAATTTAGGCTCAAGGTTGGTATTATCAAAAGGGACTAAATTGATTCGCCCAATGGTGGTGACGATGTCATTAGCCATGAGTATCAAGTTATTATCGGATCAGTTTACGAGCTAAGAGTTCTAAAATGAAATTTATTCATACTTCTGACTGGCATATCGGTCGCTATTTACACAATCAATCGCTACATCAAGAGCAGAAGGCAGTACTTGAACAAATCACAAAGCTTGCTGTCGACAATGATGTAGACGCCATAATCGTTGCAGGTGATATTTATGACCGTTCAGTACCGCCCGCAACCTCGGTTGAGTTATTAAATAATGCGCTTAATCAAATTCTTGAACATGACATCCAAGTGATCATGATTGCAGGAAACCATGACAGTCATCAACGGCTCGGATTTGGTTCAAGCCAAATGTCGAATAGTGGTTTACATATCATTGGACCATTATCGAAAGAACTCTGTCATATTGAGCTTAAAGGCAAAAATAGCAATGCTGTTTTCTATACCATTCCTTACGCTGAACCATCGCGAGTAAGAGAATTATTTGATTGTGACGTCAGTACTCATGAACAAGCAATGAACGTACTTTTGAAGCAAGTACATGATCATGATAGTAAGGGTTTACCTAAGGTTGTGATGAGTCACTGCTTTATTGATGGTGGCATAGACTCAGAGTCGGAGCGTCCACTGAGTGTCGGTGGTGCAGACAAAATCAGTGCGGCATTATTTGAGCCTTTTGACTATGTGGCTTTAGGCCACTTACATGGTCCACAGTATAAAGGTGCAGAGCACGTTCGTTATTCTGGCTCTCCTCTTAAATATTCTTTTAGTGAAACCAGTCAGAAAAAGTCCGTGACCCTTGTTGAGTTTTTCAATGATTCTAACAAACCACAAATCAGCTTATTACCACTAACGAGCCCAAGAGACGTTAGAGTTATTGATGGTGAACTAGAAACCATTCTAGAAGAAGGTAAAACCGATCCAAATTCTGATGATTACATTCTTATCCGTTTACAAGACAAGCATGCCATTTTGGATGCCATGGGTAAGCTTAGAACGGTTTACCCGAATGTGTTGCATCTCGAGCGAGTCGGTTTATTAGCTAGCTCTGAAAAAACGGAGATAAGGCGTCAGCATATAAAACAAAACGAGATGGACATGTTTTCTAGCTTCTTTTCAGAAATGACCGGTGAGTCATTATCCGAGCCGCAGCAGCAATTGATGAATGTATTATTAGATAATTTACATAAGAACAAGGATAACGGATGAAGCCTGAATTATTGAGTATGTCGGCTTTTGGACCTTTCTCAGGTACTCAAGAAATCGACTTCAACTCACTGTCTGAACATGCCTTGTTTTTGATAAATGGTCCAACAGGTGCTGGGAAAACCACCATTCTTGATGGTATCTGCTTTGCCTTGTATGGCAAAACCACTGGCAATGAGCGTGAAGGCACGCAAATGCGCTGTGATATGGCAGCAGATGAGGTGTTAACTGAAGTCACCTTCCAGTTCAGCTTAGGTGAAAGCCGTTATCGGATCAGGCGAGTACCCGAGCAAGCCCGTAAAAAGAAAAGCGGTGATGGTTATACACAACAAAAGCCTGAAGCGCAGCTATATCAAGTTGAAGATGATGGCTCAACTCGCTTGATGGTTGAAACCAAGGTATCAGAAGCCACGACTAAAATTGAGCAATTGTTAGGTTTAGATGTTGAGCAATTCAGACAAGTGATGGTATTGCCACAAGGTAAGTTCCGTGAACTCTTGATGGCGGATTCCAAATCACGAGAAAAAATTTTTGGGCAGCTGTTTCAAACTCAAATATATAAACGCATCGAGGATCATCTTAAGCAACAATCGGCATCAATCCGTCAGCAAGTACAAGATATTCGTTATCAGCGAAAAGGTATCTTACAATCTGCGGGTTTAGATTCAGATAAAGCGCTTACCGAGCAATTAGAGTCGTTAAAACCTCAACTAGAACAAGCTGAAAAGCAAAAAAATAATGCACAGTTAGAGTTACAAACGGCGACCAAGTCGTTGGATTCAGCGCATCAACTCAAGCAAAAGTTTGTTGAACTCAATAAAGTAAAAGAGCAACAGCAGCAATTACAGCAGCAAGCCGAAAATATCGAACAAATAAAACAACAATTAGAGTTGTCCTACAAAGCCAGTCAGTTGTTACCTATCTTTGAGAATTACAACAAACGCCAGCAAGAGCTAACTCAATCAAATCAGCAATTTGAACAAGCGAAAAGTCAGCTACAAAGTGCCGAGCAAAAACAGCAAGCTTTTCAAGCGCAATTACAGTTACAGCCTCAATTAGAAGCAGATTTAAAACAGGCTCATATTAAGTTAGAACAGTTACAGCTGCTTCAACCTTTGATTACTGAGCAGCAAGGTATTGCTACGAATTTATTAGGCTTACAACAGCAGCTAAATGCTTTAAAACTGCAAGAGGATAATGACAAACAAAGCTTGCAGAATTTAGCTGAAGAAAAAATAAAGCTGCAACAGCAAGTTAATGAATTACAACAGCAGGCTAGTACTCAATTTGAGTTACAAAACCAAGTCAATGAGCTTGAAAATGCGCTGAAAAATTATCAGCAATACCAAAATCAACAAGCTCAAATTGACCAACTAAAGCAGCAATTAGAACAAGCCAAACAGCAAGGTTTACAGCTTAAGTCGATTTATAAACAAATGGAATCGGAACATAAAGCTTTACAGCTTTCTTGGCATCAAAGTCAAGCGGCGGTTTTAGCCAGTCAGCTGAATCAAGGAGATGCTTGTCCTGTATGTGGTAGTATTGAGCACCCTCAACTAGCTATCGCAAATGTAACGCCTCCAACAGAGCAAGAGTTAGATACTGCTGCCAAAGCCGAGCAACAAGCACTGCAAAATTTGAACGATGCCAGAAGTCATTACTCAAGTTTGAAAGATCAATTAAAATTGCTTACAGAGCAATTACAGCCTTTAGCTGATCAATTGACACATTATTTATCTCAACCTCTCAATGAGTGGCAACAACAGCTAAATGCTTTAAAGGCTCAATTAACTCAAGCCGTTCAGGCGCAGAATAATCTTGCTCAAACTCAGCAAAACTTGCTGGGGATTGAACAGCAAGAAGTGCAAGTTCGCCAGCAGTTAGATAACCTTCTTGCTCAAATCAACGAGCAAGAAAAAACTCAGGCAGAGTTACAAACTAAACTTAATTCGATAGAACAACAACTACCAGAAAATATTACGAGTCATGATCAACTTGTGGCTGCGTTAACACAAGCTGAGCAAAACGTTAATGGCTTAGCGCAGCAAATCAAAACCATTCAACAACAATCGATTGAAATCACAGAGCAGTTAGCGTCGGCAAGATCTGCTTTATCCAGTATCGAAGACAGAGTTAAAGAGTCTGAAACTAATTATTCTCAAGCCCAACATGAGTTTGAGTCGCAATCAAAAGCATCTGGGTTTGAAGATGGTGAAGCTGTTAAAAAGGCGGTGTTACAAGAATCTCAGCAAGAGCAGTTCAAAGTACAAGTAGAGCAATACCAACAAGACTGTGCGGTTAATGATTCGCAACTTATAGCATTGACTAAAGAACTTGATGGGCAAACTCAGCCAGAGACTTCACTATTAGAGCAAGTTCAGCAGCAAAAACAGCAACTGTTAGCAGAGAAAGAGCAGGCATGGCAGTCGCTTGAATCGAGTCGTTCACAGTTACATAAGATCCAAACGAAATTGGCTGAAGTCGATGAAACCTCTGCATCTTTAGAACAAGAGTATGCGGTTGTTGGGACCTTGTCTGATATTGCTAATGGACAAACTGGAAACAAAATTAGCTTGAATCGTTTTGTTCTCAGCGTGTTGCTGGATGACGTGCTTCTTGATGCCAGCACGCGTTTAAGTGTGATGAGTAAGGGGCGCTATCGTCTTTACCGCAAAGAAAATAAGGCGAAAGGTAATAAAGCTTCAGGTTTAGATTTGGAAGTGGAAGATGCTTATACCTCTAAAGTGAGAGATGTTTCGACTTTAAGTGGTGGTGAATCCTTTATGGCGGCTTTGTCATTGGCATTAGCATTATCTGAAGTCGTACAGGCTTATGCTGGTGGGATCAAATTGGATACTTTGTTTATTGACGAAGGTTTTGGGAGCTTAGATCAAGATTCGCTGGATTTAGCTGTAAGAACGTTAATGGATTTACAGTCGACAGGAAGAATGATTGGCGTGATTTCTCATGTTACTGAGATGAAAGAGCAAATTCAGCAACGCATTGATATTTCGAAAAACTCAACAGGCAGCGTTGCCAAGGTGATTGCGGCTTAATTGGCGATCTTGCTTTTTAATCGCACACTTACATAAACCATTTTTAAGAGCAGGGCATCCACCACAAGGCTTTGCTTTTAAAGGTGTGGTTAAAGAAATCGCTGGGATTGACTCTAAACCGTATTTTTCATCATTTTGACTGCTTTGGGTATTGAGCTGTTGTAGCAAAGCTTGTTTTGCCTGTTGCTTAATTTCTTTTTTAGAAGGTAGCTGGAACTGAAGCTTAAGTTGTTCATAAGCTTTTTCTGTTAGCTTTTTACGTTGCTCTTTTCTCTGTTTCTTTGATGAAACACCTACCATTTTTGTCAGTGACTTTTTAGCCTGCTTTTTGCAAACTTTTTTAAGAAATTTGTCGAACTTCTTAATTTGCTTTCGCTCTAATTTAGTCACTGTGGTGTTCTCAGTATCACATCGTACAACGCATTCTAAATGAAAATTGTTCTCAGTCAACAATAGGTGTTTAACTTTGTGAGGCACTCCTTTGTCCTATAAAAAAAGCAAATCATTGAAATTGTACTTAACTTAACCAAGACAATGGGTTAGTGATTATGGGGTGATTTGATGTCATTAAAAAAATTTTTCTATCGCGAGAGATCGTTTGGTGGCGTCATAGCTACATTAGCCTTGTATTTCACTTTGGTACTAAATGTACCTGTATACCACAAATTGTACGGCATTTTTTCTGACGGCTCACAACACAGCATACCTTTCATTATCTCAATACCGATTTTCTTTTTTTTCGTGATCTATTTGGTTCTGCATCTATTTGCTTGGCCCAAAGTAGTCAAAGTGTTTTTTATTCCATTGCTGATCATTTCTAGCGCGATGAGTTACGCCACTTTCTACTATGGTGTGATTTTCGATAAAGACATGTTGGTGAATATTCTTGATACCAATAAAGGAGAGGCACTTTCATACTTGAGCCTATATTCGGTTGGGTGGGTGTTTTTACTCGGTGTGTTACCAAGTGCCGTTTTAGGTTTTACTAAAATAAAAGACATCTCGATAAAAGAGTTAGTGATTAATAAATTTATGGCGCTGTTTGTCGTTGTGGTGGGAATATTTGCGATTGCGGCCATATTTTACAAGGATTATGCTTCATTTGGTCGAACCCACAATAATTTGCAAGAACTGGTTATTCCTACCGAGTTTTTGTATAGCGTAACCAAATTAACAAAACAGAAGTACTTTAGTCCTAAAGTGCCTTATAAAAAAGTAGGTTTAGATGCCAAGCTAAATCCTAAGGCTTTTGGAGGAAATAAGTCGAAGAAACCTAACTTAGTTATTTTCATGTTAGGTGAGACGGCAAGGGCGCAAAATTATCCTTTTAATGGCTATCACAGAAATACCATACCCTATACCCAAATGTACAAGCCTTATTTTTTTACTCAAGTGGCTTCGTGTGGCACGGCTACAGCAGTTTCTGTCCCTTGTATGTTTTCTAATATGAATCGAACTGAGTTCGACGTTAAGCGTGCAGATAATCAAGATGATGTATTAGATATCATGCAAAGGGCGGGCATTGACGTACTCTGGAAAGAAAATGATGGTGGCGACAAACATGTAGCTAAAAATGTGACTCAAATTAAGCTAGATACGTCTAAAGTTGATGAGTTTTGCAATGGTTCAAGCTGTCATGATGAAGCGCTATTAAAAGGGTTATATTCTCAAATCATTCGAATGAAAGGAGATAAGTTCATTGTTCTCCACTTGATTGGAAGTCATGGGCCAACCTATTTTGAACGCTACCCAAAATCAATGGATTTTTATAAGCCAAGCTGTCAACGTGCTGATATTGAAAACTGCTCATCTGAAGAAATTTATAATGTATATGACAATACACTCAGGTATACAGACTATGTAATGGCGAAAGCCATAGGCTTGTTAAAGAGCTTTGAGTTCAGCCACAACGTAGCTTTAATGTATATGTCTGATCATGGTGAGTCATTGGGTGAAGACGGTATTTATTTGCATGGCTTGCCGTATAAGTTCGCACCAACAGAGCAAAAGCATGTGCCTTGGATGTTCTGGATGTCGGATGAATTTGCTAAGGTCAAAAATATCAGTGGAAACTGCTTAAGGAAAAATGCTCATAATGCTTATAGCCAAGATAACCTATTTTCTACCTTGCTAGGTTTAATGGATGTATCGACTAAGGCTTATAACAAGAAAATGGATATTTTTTCTGAATGTCGAGGAGAGAAAGCGGAGCAGTAGCTCCGCATTAGCTAAATTATTTTTGATAGATCAAGCGGTTTTGAAACGCATAAACCGTTTCAAATGCCGTTTTTTGGAATTTTTTCAATCCCAAGGTATCAAAATCTACATGAGGTGGGTTACGTTTAATCTGCTCTTTCACGTCAAGAATCGAAATTAAATCTACAGGAAGATCTTGGAGTTGAATTGCCGCTTCAAGTTTAAAGCTGGTGGCACTTCCTGCGAACTTGCCTTTTTGATGACGCTCTAAAATTACGATGCGATCGATTTTGTAATCTTCCATTAGTTTATTAAAGGCAAAATGGAAGTCACGAATATTATCCGTTTCACTCGATTTCGATATGCTAAAAGAACGCTTACGGCATTCTGGTACCGTGAAGGTATCACCCTCATAACTTAGTAAGCATAAAATGGCTTCGCCACCAGTCAGTTCTACACCACAAATTCTCATTGTTTTTCCTAATTATTAATCTTCGTCAATTGGTAAGCTAGCTGCCGGCTTACGGCGCATTGGCGCGTCACCAATATCAATTGAATTCGCAAATCGCTTATCTCTTTTAGGAGCGGATTTGGTTTTTTTGTTTTGCGGCCTGCGTTTTGCAGACGGTTTAGTATAGGGTTTTGCTGTTTTAGCCTTGGCTTTCGGCTTGGGTTTTAAGCCTTTAAATTTACCTTCTAACCCTTCTATGCTCGAAAAATCAAAGGTTTTATTTAGGAAACGCTGCACTTTTAAAAAGCTTTCCCAATCTTTGGGGCCAACAAGGGATACTGCGTCACCTTTAGCACCAGCTCGTCCAGTTCGACCAATACGATGGACATACTCTTCGGTCATTTTTGGCATGTCGAAGTTTACAACTAAAGAGACGTTTAATAAGTCTAAACCACGAGATGCGACATCAGTTGTTACCAGTATTTGGTAGTGCCCACGGCTGAATTGATCCATGATCTTGTTACGGGCACTTTGGTTTAAATCACCACTTAATGCAATGGATTTAAAACCATCTTGATTTAGCTTGTCTGCAAGTCGTTGAGTATCATCTCTGGTAGCCGTAAAGATGATGATTTGTTTTTGCTCGTCTTGTTTGAGTATCGCATTCAGTAAAGATTCTTTGTGATCTAAATGGTCACATAAGTATACTTTTTGGGTGATATCTTTATGTTCTGTATGACCACTATCAACCACAAGATGCTCTGGGTTGTTTAGCAGCTCTTCAGCAATTTCATTGACTTCATCGTGTTCAAGGGTCGCTGAGAACATTAATGTTTGGCGACGACGATGATCAGCGGCTTTGTGTATGGCTCTGAGCTGTGCTGCAAAACCCAAATCCAACATTCGATCAGCTTCGTCCAAAATTAAAAACTCTAAGCCGTTTAAATACAAATTCTTTTGGAATAAATGGTCTGTAATTCGTCCCGGAGTACCCACAATAAAATGAGGATCTTTTGCAAGTGCTTTAGCTTGGTCATTGAAGTTTTCCCCACCAAGTATACTCACAGCTTTATATCGAGTATTAGCTACTAATAATCGAAGTTGACTATAAACTTGTTGGGCAAGTTCTCGGGTCGGTAGCAAAACTAATACTCTAGGATCTCGTTTAGTCAAAGCCTTTGTTGATATGACTCTTTGCATCGCAGGGAGCAAAAATGCCAGCGTTTTACCTGAGCCAGTCTTTGATGAGGCCATTATATCTCGACCAGCCATTGCCACAGGAATAGCTTGCTGTTGTATTTGAGTCGCTTTAGTGAAGCCCATGTGATTGATGGTTTCAAGAATACGACGGTCTAAGGAAAACTCGGTAAATTGCAAAAGAATACTCCAGAATCAATATCGCTTGGCATTATACCCGAAGAAAAAAATTTTATGTGGGATATCGGGCTTAAAAATAAGACTGATGAACATTTGATGAATGTTAATCATTTGTTGTAAAAACTATTGACTATAAAAATGGTCAAGCTTATATTCGTCGCTTGGCAGTATAAAAATTAATCAAAATCTCCGCTCAAGGATGAGCGTTTAGGGGCTAACATGGAATTGTTTACCGTCTTGCAATCTGGCAAGTTTCACTCTGTTAATGGTCATATTGGAGTTTCACTGGGCGATATAGAGTATCGCGCTAAAGCAGGAGACTTCATTCCCAAAGGTGCAAGCATTATAGTTTTTGATGGCGCACTCTTTTCGATAAAATTTGAGAATGGCGAAGTTCAGTCAAACGCCGATAATTCTATTTCTCCTGTCGTTACCAATAATTTACTTCCAGTGACAAATATCAATGCTATTGAAAATATTCAAGCCATTATTTTAGCTGGTGGTGATCCTTCACTTGAAATTGAAACCGCAGCAGGCGGAACTCGTCAAGAAGGTGGTTTTGATTTTATTGCTGTAGATAGAGTAGGTGATGAAACTATAGCGCAAGCAGGATTTGACACACAGGCGTTGATAGCTGGAAGTATCAATAGAAGTGACCAAGGTGAAGGTAATGTTCTATTTGATTCTATATTAGCCAATGACTCCAATACCATAGCTGAAGATGAAGTTGCAGTAGGGAATGTGTTAGAAAATGATGTTGACCCAGACTCTACTCTTTTTGTCTCCAGCGTACTCATCAATGGCGAAAGATTTGATGCAGGGCAAACTATTCAACTTGAAAATGGAACCTTGGTTGTCAATGCTAATGGTGATTACCGCTTCGAGCCAGTTGCCAATTGGAATGGCGCCTTACCGTTAATCACTTATACGACTAATACTGGTGCATCAGCGACACTTGCGATAGTTGTGACGCCTGTTAATGATGATGTAGATGCAAAACCTGATAGTTATTCAGTTACTGAAGACAATTCTATAGCACTAAATTTACTTGCCAATGATGATGCGCCTGATGGTGGCTTAGCAATACAATCCATTAATGGAGAAGCGTTAACGGGTAACGTACAAACCATCACAGTTCCCAATGGCCAAGTGGTGATTAGCACCGACGGCATTATCACTTTTGAGCCAAACGAAAACTACAATGGCGAAGTTAGTTTCAACTATGTGGCTAGAGATGTTGATGGTGATACAGCTGAAGCCAATGTTACGATTAATGTCACGCCAGTTGATGATCCCACAAAGACCGAAGACGATTTAAACGTGGTAAATGAAGACACCACTGCTACAGGTAATGTCCTCGACAACGATTCGGATGTAGATAATGGCCTAAGTGTCGTGAGCTTCAAAATAGGTGATAGCACTTATACAGCAGGGACAACTGTTGCTTTAGCCGAAGGCGCTTTCACCCTAAACAGTGATGGTACTTACACCTTTGTGCCAGCGAAAGACTGGAATGGCACAGTACCAACGGTGACGTATACGCTTAATACTCACAGTGACACTAATCCAGCAAAAGCGGATCTCAATATCACTGTCGACCCGGTCGATGATCCAACTATTGCAAAAGATGATGTTAACGTCATTGATGAAGATACCACGGCTACAGGTAATGTACTTGATAATGACTCAGATGTAGATGATGACCTAAGTGTTGTGAGCTTCAAGATAGGCGATATCAGCTATACGGCCGGAACCACAGTGTCTTTATCCGAAGGTTCGTTCACCCTAAACAGTGATGGTACTTACACCTTTGTGCCAGCGAAAGACTGGAATGGCACAGTACCAACGGTGACGTATACGCTTAATACTCACAGTGACACTAACTCTGCGCAAGCGGATCTCAATATTACCGTCGACCCTGTCGATGATCCAACGATTGCAAAAGATGATGTTAACGTCATTGATGAAGATACCACGGCTACAGGTAATGTACTTGATAATGACTCAGATGTAGATGACGACCTAAGTGTCGTGAGCTTCAAAATAGGTGATAGCACTTATACAGCAGGGACAAATGTTGCTTTAGCCGAAGGCGCTTTCACCCTAAACAGTGATGGTACTTACACCTTTGTGCCAGCGAAAGACTGGAATGGCACAGTACCGACGGTGACGTATACGCTTAATACTCACAGTGGCACTAATCCAGCAAAAGCGGATCTCAATATCACTGTCGACCCGGTCGATGATCCAACTATTGCAAAAGACGATGTTAACGTCATTGATGAAGATACCACGGCTACAGGTAATGTACTTGATAATGACTCAGATGTAGATGACGACCTAAGTGTCGTGAGCTTCAAAATAGGTGATAGCACTTATACAGCAGGGACAAATGTTGCTTTAGCCGAAGGCGCTTTCACCCTAAACAGTGATGGTACTTACACCTTTGTGCCAGCGAAAGACTGGAATGGCACAGTACCAACGGTGACGTATACGCTTAATACTCACAGTGACACTAATCCAGCAAAAGCGGATCTCAATATCACTGTCGACCCGGTCGATGATCCAACTATTGCAAAAGATGATGTTAACGTCATTGATGAAGATACCACGGCTACAGGTAATGTACTTGATAATGACTCAGATGTAGATGATGACCTAAGTGTTGTGAGCTTCAAGATAGGCGATATCAGCTATACGGCCGGAACCACAGTGTCTTTATCCGAAGGTTCGTTCACCCTAAACAGTGATGGTACTTACACCTTTGTGCCAGCGAAAGACTGGAATGGCACAGTACCAACGGTGACGTATACGCTTAATACTCACAGTGACACTAACTCTGCGCAAGCGGATCTCAATATTACCGTCGACCCTGTCGATGATCCAACGATTGCAAAAGATGATGTTAACGTCATTGATGAAGATACCACGGCTACAGGTAATGTACTTGATAATGACTCAGATGTAGATGACGACCTAAGTGTCGTGAGCTTCAAAATAGGTGATAGCACTTATACAGCAGGGACAACTGTTGCTTTAGCCGAAGGCGCTTTCACCCTAAACAGTGATGGTACTTACACCTTTGTGCCAGCGAAAGACTGGAATGGCACAGTACCGACGGTGACGTATACGCTTAATACTCACAGTGGCACTAATCCAGCAAAAGCGGATCTCAATATCACTGTCGACCCGGTCGATGATCCAACTATTGCAAAAGATGATGTTAACGTCATTGATGAAGATACCACGGCTACAGGTAATGTACTTGATAATGACTCAGATGTAGATGACGACCTAAGTGTCGTGAGCTTCAAAATAGGTGATAGCACTTATACAGCAGGGACAACTGTTGCTTTAGCCGAAGGCGCTTTCACCCTAAACAGTGATGGTACTTACACCTTTGTGCCAGCGAAAGACTGGAATGGCACAGTACCAACGGTGACGTATACGCTTAATACTCACAGTGACACTAACCCAGCACAAGCGACCCTTAATATCACCGTTAACCCAGACGATGATCCAACGATTGCAAAAGATGATGTTAACGTCATTGATGAAGATACCACGGCTACGGGTAATGTCCTCGACAACGATTCGGATGTAGATGATTACCTAAGTGTCGTGAGCTTCAAGATAGGTGATAGCACTTATACAGCAGGGACAACTGTTGCTTTAGCCGAAGGCGCTTTCACCCTAAACAGTGATGGTACTTACACCTTTGTGCCAGCGAAAGACTGGAATGGCACAGTACCAACGGTGACGTATACGCTTAATACTCACAGTGGCACTAATCCAGCAAAAGCGGATCTCAATATCACTGTCGACCCGGTCGATGATCCAACTATTGCAAAAGATGATGTTAACGTCATTGATGAAGATACCACGGCTACAGGTAATGTACTTGATAATGACTCAGATGTAGATGATGACCTAAGTGTTGTGAGCTTCAAGATAGGCGATATCAGCTATACGGCCGGAACCACAGTGTCTTTATCCGAAGGTTCGTTCACCCTAAACAGTGATGGTACTTACACCTTTGTGCCAGCGAAAGACTGGAATGGCACAGTACCAACGGTGACGTATACGCTTAATACTCACAGTGACACTAACTCTGCGCAAGCGGATCTCAATATTACCGTCGACCCTGTCGATGATCCAACGATTGCAAAAGATGATGTTAACGTCATTGATGAAGATACCACGGCTACAGGTAATGTACTTGATAATGACTCAGATGTAGATGACGACCTAAGTGTCGTGAGCTTCAAAATAGGTGATAGCACTTATACAGCAGGGACAACTGTTGCTTTAGCCGAAGGCGCTTTCACCCTAAACAGTGATGGTACTTACACCTTTGTGCCAGCGAAAGACTGGAATGGCACAGTACCAACGGTGACGTATACGCTTAATACTCACAGTGGCACTAATCCAGCAAAAGCGGATCTCAATATCACTGTCGACCCGGTCGATGATCCAACGATTGCAAAAGATGATGTTAACGTCATTGATGAAGATACCACGGCTACAGGTAATGTACTTGATAATGACTCAGATGTAGATGATGACCTAAGTGTTGTGAGCTTCAAGATAGGCGATATCAGCTATACGGCCGGAACCACAGTGTCTTTATCCGAAGGTTCGTTCACCCTAAACAGTGATGGTACTTACACCTTTGTGCCAGCGAAAAACTGGAATGGCACAGTACCAACGGTGACGTATACGCTTAATACTCACAGTGACACTAACTCAGCTCAAGCAGCTCTTAACATCACCGTCACTCCCGTTGACGACCCCAGTCAACTCACTGCTGATGTCAAATCAGTGGCTGAAGACCATCCGGCCATCGGTAATGTACTCACTAACGACAGTGATGTGGACGATACGCTGACGGTGGTTCGTTTTGAAATCAATGGCAAAAGCTACAGCGCGGGCAGCACCATTGGCTTACCGATAGGCAGCATCACCATCGACACGAATGGTGATTACCGTTTTGACCCCGTCCCGAACTGGAACGGCCAAGTCCCGACCATCACTTACTTTGTGAGTACCGGCGCTTCAACAACCTTAGACATCACCGTCACCCCTGAAAGTGACTCGGTGTTTATCTGGACAACAGGCGCTTACGTTTCCGACGAAGGCTTAGTCAATGGCTTACCCGACACCGAAGGCGTCCCCGACACCACCAACAGTGCCACCGACAGCGGTGAAATCGTTCTAAGGAACGTTGACAAGGACAACTTAACCGTAGAATTAGGTGGTCCAGCTGGGCTGAAATCAGGCGGGCTTGATATCAAATGGCAGTGGGATGTGGACAGTCAAACCTTGATAGGGTACACGGGTAATAACCCAGACAGTAACCAAGTGATGACCATCAAGCTCAATGCCCCAGCTGACACCACAGGGGGGACTTGGACCTACGATGTCACCTTACTTCAAGCCATCGATCATGGTGATCCCTACAAAGAAGATGCAATATCTAAGCTGTTTAGTGTCACCGTGACCGACAGTGAAAACAATGTCGATACCGGTAACTTCTTCGTGGCCTTTGAGGACGACCGCGCGGCGGACATCACCGCTCCATCCGTGGACGTTTTAGAAGTTAACGCCTTACCCGGTGAACCCATAGGTCTTGCCGCCAGCGAGCTGAATGTTCAATGGGGTGGGGACGGTCAAGGTCGTCTCATTTTACAGCCCACCACAGAAAAAGGAGTAAAAACCCTTGATGGGCAGAATATCCTGTTCTATCTCTCGGGCAATGTCATTACCGGTAAAGCAGAAGATGGCACCGAAATCTTTAAGTTCGAGCTGACCCAAACGGGCAGTTGGACGTTCAAGCAGTTCCATCCTATCCAAGCGCCCGCCGATGGTGACTTAGACTTCCTGGTGACTATCCTTGATGGCGATGGAGATCGAAGTACCGCTCACATTACCGTGAATCCACTCATCAGTGGTTACACCGATGACAATGAAACTCGAAGCCTTGCCGAAGACAGTGACCCTATCACGGGCAATGTCATCGATGGCATTAGTGCCAATGGCCCAGTAACCGTGAAGAGCTTCACCATAGCAGGCGACACGAATACTTACACGGCATCGGATGCGGTGATAATCCTCAAAGACATTGGGGTGTTCAGCCTGAACACCAGCGGTCAGTACAGCTTTAAACCCGCTAAAGATTACTTTGGTCCGGTTCCGGTTATCACCTATCTACTGACGGACAGCAAAGGCGTTGAAGACAGCTCCACCTTAACACTGACCGTCACCCCCGTTGACGACCCCAGTCAACTCACTGCTGATGTCAAATCAGTGGCTGAAGACCATCCGGCCATCGGTAATGTACTTACCAACGACAGTGATGTGGACGATACGCTGACGGTGGTTCGTTTTGAAATCAATGGCAAAAGCTACAGTGCAGGCAGCACCATTGGCTTACCGATAGGCAGCATCACTATCGACACGAATGGTGATTATCGTTTTGACCCCGTCCCGAACTGGAACGGCCAAGTCCCGACCATCACTTACTTTGTGAGTACCGGCGCTTCAACAACCTTAGACATCACCGTCACCCCTGAAAGTGACTCGGTGTTTATCTGGACAACAGGCGCTTACGTTTCCGACGAAGGCTTAGTCAATGGCTTACCCGACACCGAAGGCGTCCCCGACACCACCAACAGTGCCACCGACAGCGGTGAAATCGTTCTAAGGAACGTTGACAAGGACAACTTAACCGTAGAATTAGGTGGTCCAGCTGGGCTGAAATCAGGCGGGCTTGATATCAAATGGCAGTGGGATGTGGACAGTCAAACCTTGATAGGGTACACGGGCAATAACCCAGACAGTAACCAAGTGATGACCATCAAGCTCAATGCCCCAGCTGACACCACAGGGGGGACTTGGACCTACGATGTCACCTTACTTCAAGCCATCGATCATGGTGATCCCTACAAAGAAGATGCAATATCTAAGCTGTTTAGTGTCACCGTGACCGACAGTGAAAACAATGTCGATACCGGTAACTTCTTCGTGGCCTTTGAGGACGACCGCGCGGAGGATGTGACTGAAGAGGCTGTCAATGTCATTGCGAGCGGAGTTCGTGAGGTAGTGGGAGAGTTCGATCTAACGAAATCAAGCGCTATAACAAGTGATAGATTGATTTTTGCAGATTTTGTTATTACCGGTAATGGCTTTACCTCATCAAGCAACTCAAATTTAGTTGCTGCTGATTTACGTCAAGGTGATACAGGGTTAAGTGTGATCAGTAACGGCTCTCCTTACCTGCCTCTAAACCGAGAAATAGAGTTCAGAGATTTTGGTGGAGGAAAGACCGCTTCAGAAGAAGTTGTTATCCAATTGAATCCTGGAACCATCGCCTTTGAAATGAACATTGAATTTAGTTTGCTATTTGGTAGTGAACTGGAAAAGGGAGAGGTCGTCTTCTATTTGAATGGAAATGAAGTTGCGACAAGATCATTTAGCAATGTTCCTGGTAGTAGTGACTTTGCTGCAAACTTTAATGCGATACCTGGTGGTTTTGACAAAGTAGTAATAAGAGCAACAGATAACGGTCATCCAATAGGTGAAAACAGCGATTTTGCCATTAAGAGTATAGAGTTTGTTGGAGAGGAAAATCAGCCCATAGGCACAGCAAAAGGAAAGCTGAATGTTCAGTGGGGAGCTGATGGAGAAGGCAGTTTGATCCTACAGCCAGCTACTGAGTCTGGTTTGAAAACACTTGATGGTCAAAACATTGTGTTGGTTCATAATGGCAAGGTTATTACAGCCATAACAGAAGATAACACTGTGATGTTTAAATTTGTTTTCACGCCTAATACAGGTAGTTGGAATTTATTACAATATCATCATATCCAAGCGCCTGACGATGGTGATTTGGACTTCCTTGTGACCATCATTGATGGTGATGGAGATCGAAGTACAGGCCACATTACCGTGAATCCACTCATTAGTGGTTACACCGATGACAATGAAACCCGAAGCCTCGCTGAAGACAGTGACCCTATCATGGGCAATGTCATCGATGGCATTAGTGCCAATGGCCCAGTAACCGTGAAGAGCTTCACCATAGCAGGCGACACGAATACTTACACGCCATCGGATGCGGTGATAATCCTCAAAGATGTTGGGGTGTTCAGCCTGAACACCAGCGGTCAGTACAGCTTTAAACCCGCTAAAGATTACTTTGGTCCGGTTCCGGTTATCACCTATCTACTTACAGACAGTAAAGATGTTGAGGATACTTCTACTTTAAGCCTGACTGTTACTCCAGAGCCTGATCAAGTGACAGTTACTGCCAGCGGGGTTTTAGTATCTGAAGAGGGAATCGCAGGGCTTGGTGTTCCTGATAATGATGGGCAGGATGACACCACAAACCAAGCCTTTGATGAAGGTACGATTGAAATAAATAACCCTGATGGAACACCATACACCATAAGCCTAGATGGCCCAGATGGATTGACCTCTGGTGGAAAGCCAATATTCTGGTTGTGGAATAAGAACACTAATACATTAACTGGTGCTATTAACACTACTGGGGATGATGGTTTAACTATTTCGACGCCTGTGGTCGAAGTGATTTTAACTCAACAATCCGACAGTAATGTTTGGGATTATGATTTGAATATCCTGCGAGGTATTGATCATCCTGAAGCGACAATTGAAGGCATTGATTTCAATTTAGCTGTCAATATAAAAGACAATGATGGTAATAAGTTAGCTTCCACAGATCTTACTGTAACCGTTGAAGATGATGGTGTTTCAGCAAGTAATCATACTCAAACATTGGATATTTCTGTTGAAACTTTTACCTCAAGTAATATTGAAGCTGAATGGGCTCATTTAGATGGTTATAACAGTACGGTTCGAAGATATGATGGTGATGATAATGACTTAGCTAAAGATCAAATCAGGTGGGGGAGCACATATGGAGAGCAATCTGGGTATGGCTTTAAAGATAATGATTCTGGTTTAAATAATGCCTTACCTTTAAACCAAAACATTATCTTGGGTACGTTTACTCACTACAACAAAATAATTCAATCAGGCAGTTCTATCTCAGAAGCTCTGCTAAAACTTTCATTTACTCTTACGGATTCAAATGGTGACACTACACCGGTAGAGATGAAAATTGAGTTTGACCATAATGAAACTCCAAATAATGGAGGCGCGCCTGACGATATTATTACTGTTGGTAAGTCGACTGTTACCTTCGAATATGAAGGGAACAAGTATTCCATTCAAGTTGTGGGTTTTGTCAGTTATGATGAGAAAGGAAATGCGGTTGTAAATCCAGTAATTAAAACCCCTGAAAATGCTGAAACCAGTTATGAATTGGCAATTAGAATTGTCGAAGGGGATCAATATACTCCTCCAAACATAACTGGCAATATTATTGAAACCAGTGTCAGCGGTGCAGATCAAGGATTTGAACTTGTTGCGATTGCGTTTGAAGATAACCAGCAAGCGATAAATGGTGGGGAAATAACCATTGTTGGTAAGTATGGTGAGTTAGTCATTGCTGAGGATGGACAATACACTTATACACTAACGGCAAGTGCAGATAATATCCCTGATAATCAAACTGAAACCTTTACGTATACCGTAAAAGATGCAGATGGTGATACTGCTGAATCTCAGTTAATCATTGATTTAAACATAGTCAATCAAAATGATAGTAATGTCATTAACTCAACTCCAGATCAGCTAGAGGTTTTAAGTCCTGATGATATTTTTGATGCAATGACAAATCAAGAAGCTGTAATCAATGATGCGTATTCTGAAGATTCAAGCGATTTCAGCGCATACAAGGGCTTTGAACAGCAGTCGATTCTGTTGGGAGAGGATATTGATGCCATCGGCACTGTAAGTGATGTGGATGGCTTGTCTCATAACTTGGCAATGAGCGTATACGAGTCTGAAGCGAACAATGATGGGCAGAGTAATGCAGTAGATACACCATATCAATATTATGATGATCAAGATATTCGCGGTGAACTATTACCTTAACAAATAAATAAACTGCGCTAGCTGCGCTCGATAAAACACACGGAGAGATGAAAATGGACCTAAAAGGAATTAGGCAACTCACACCCATTGCTTTAGCAGCAATTGGGTTATGGGCGCTACCCTCACTATCAAATGCACAGTCATTAGAGCAAGCTGTTGCTCATGCCTTGGATACTAATCCAGAAGTACGGATTTCGTATAATCGATTCAAAGCAAACCAAGAAATCCATAACCAAGCTTGGTCAGGGTACCTTCCAAGCGTTGACTTAACTGCTGGGTATGGCATCGAGTATACGGATTCACCCTCAACAAGACGTGATAGCTCTTTAGGGGCTAAGATCGATGACAGAACAGAAAGGTTGAATCGTGGTGAGCTTGGGATCAGTATCAGGCAGCTAGTTTTTGATGGCTTTTATACTAGCAGCGAGTCTGAAAGAACCGATTTTGAAGCAAGTGCCGCTCAGTGGAGTTTGTTTTCAAAGGCTGAAGATGTCGCACTGGATGTCGTTAAAGTTTACATAGGTGTTCTTCATGCTCAAGAAATACTGACGCTTGCAGAAAAAAACCTAACGACTCATCAAGATATTTTTGATCAAATTAAGCAAAAAACCAGTTCTGGGTTAGGTTCTACGGCAGATTTATCTCAAATTACTGGTCGCCTTGCACGTGCCAATGCCAATGTCGTGGCAGCTAAGAATAATTTATTAGATGCTCAATCTCAGTTTTTTAGAGTAGTATCTCAGCAGCCAAAAGACATAGTTGCTCCAGTACCAGACGCTGATATGCTACCAAAAAATTTAGCTGAAACCTTATTATTAGCGAACGAAAATCACCCAACGTTGAAAGCTGCAAATAGTGATATTAATGCGGCGAAATCAGCTCAAAGTACTGCCAAATCTGGTTATTACCCAAAAATTACTCTAGAGCTTAATGGAACGGCTAATAATGATACCAATGGTGAAGATGGGGTAACCAATAAGCCTCCATTCCAAACGGATGTTGGGGGGCATACCAATAACTATTCTGCGATGCTGAAGTTACGCTATAACTTATATGCAGGTGGTAAAGATTTAGCCAAGGAAAATGAAAGCGCATACCGGATCAGTGAAGCTAAAGAAGTAAGAGAAAGAGCTCATCGAGAGGTTGTAGAAGGAGTGAACCTTTCTTGGAATGCGTTGGATTTACTTACGCCTCAAAAGCAATATATAAGACAACATGTGGAAGCTGCAAAAGAAACCCAAAAGGCGTATGTTCAGCAGTTTCGTCTTGGTCAAAGAACACTATTGGACTTACTTGATACAGAAAACGAATTATTTGAATCAAGAAAGGCTTACTTACGAGCAGAGCTAGATGAGGTTGTTGCCAAGTATAGGGTGCTTAATTCCACAGGACGATTATTAGATTCATTAAGAGTTACTCGCCCACCTGAGTGGCAAGGTAAGTAAAAACTCATATTTTCATGGAGGAAAACAAATGAGAACATTAATTTTGATACTAATAGCCCTTGTTACAACTGGATGTGCGACAAGAGACATAAAGCCTATGAGTGGTTCAACTGCTCAATATTATGATTTAAACGATAAAGATAATGATGGTGTCGTTATTGCCAGAGAAAAATGCTTGAAAACCGAGACGGGAGCCGAAGTTGACAACTATGGCTGCGGCACGACAAGTAAGCATTTACAGCGAAAAGAGCTGAATATTAAGTTTGCTAACAATTCTGCTTACTTGGCACCTAAGTATTTCAGTCAATTAGAAGAAATTGCTGCTTTCTTAAGGAAGTACCCAGACCTAAATGTCACTATTGAAGGGCATACCAGCAAAACAGGCAGCTATGAGCACAACCTAGAGCTTTCACAAAAGCGTGCTGAAGCTGTAACGAAAGTGCTTGCTGAAGAATATCAAATTCCATCGGATAGACTAAATGCCGTAGGTTACAGTTTTGAACGGCCAATCGCTGACGGTGATGATTCTTATGCCCATGCTCGTAATCGTAGAGTAGTGGCTGAGCCCACTGTAGAAGATACTTCTACAGCCTATAAATGGACGATTTGGACTGTTGAACAATAAAAGTCTTTGATTTAATGGGAATTTGGCGGCGAACTATGCCGCCAAATGTATTCAAAACAACATTAAAGTTTTACCAGCATTTTACCTTTGTTTTTTCCTTCAAATAATCCAATAAATGCATCAGGGGCATTCTCAAGGCCTTCAAAAATAGTTTGCTCAACTTTAATATCGCCTTTGGCTAACCATTGACCCATTTGCTGAGTAAATTCGCCGTAGTGTTCCCAATGGTCAAACACAATAAAGCCTTCAATACGCAGTTTTTTAATGATGATTTGAGCCAGATTAACAGGGCCAGGAGTTGGCCTAGTATCATTGTATTGGGAGATCATACCGCATACCGCAATGCGTCCATAATCTTTCATATTGTTGAGTGCAGCTTCTAAGTGGTCACCACCGACATTTTCAAAATACACATCAATACCTTCCGGTGCGGCTTGTGCCAGAGCTGTATTTAAGTCGTCAGTAGTCTTATAGTTGATCACCTTATCAACGCCAAGCGCTAAAAGAGCCTCAGCTTTTTCATCACTACCAACAGAGCCAATAACTTTTGCTCCCATTTGTTTGCCTAACTGACAAGCTACACTACCTACCGCACCAGATGCAGCAGATACAAATAAAGTTTCACCAGCTTTTAAATTGGCAATGCGATTTAATCCCGTCCACGCTGTCATTCCTGGCATTCCCATCACACCAAGAAAATATGAAGGATCAAATGGCGTTTGTGGTAAAGCGGTAAGCTGTTCAGCTGTTGATACAAAATGCTTTCGCCAGCCCATCATATGATTTACAAGAGTGCCAACTTTAAAATCATCATTTTTTGATTCAACAACCTTACCTATTGCCCCGCCTTCAAGTACATCACCAATTTGGAATGGAGCAATGTAACTCTTACGGTCGATCATTCTTCCTCTCATATAGGGGTCGACCGACATCCATAAATTTTCTACTAGAACTTCACCTTGCTGCAGTTGGGGAAGAGTTACATCAACCAATTTAAAGTTTTCAGCAGAAGGCAAACCTTCAGGGCGAGAATGGAGAAGGATATTTTGTGTAATCATAACGTTTACCTATAATTCATTATTGACGGGTAAATACTTTGCGCGCTAACTAATTGTGATAAACTATACACTTGAGGAAATTTAAAAACAATTGCTTTGTGCGCAAACTATATTTAAAAGGTGAAGCCATGAATCAAAAACAACAATTAAGTGATAACGTGTGCTTTGCTGTTTATTCTGCAAACAATGCGATTATTCGAGCCTACCGACCTTTGTTAGAACAATACCAACTGACTTTTCCTCAGTACTTGGTCATGCAGTCGTTATGGTGTGAAGATGGGATAAGTTTAACTGAACTCTCTAACGCAACTATGCTGGATCTAGGTACATTAACTCCCATAGTGAAGCGTTTAGAAGGGAAGTCGCTATTGACGAAAGAAAAAAACCAAGCGGATGAAAGAAAAAAAGTATTGGTGCTGACAGAGCAAGGTAATGCTATACGCTCTGAAGCGCTAGAGCTCAAAAAAACCTTACTTGAGAGAGTCAATTTATCTGAAAAACAATTGAAATTGTTAAAAGAGCAATGCTTAAAAATAGTTGAGGACCTAGGCTAGAAAAAAATAAATTACAAGATTGACATTCTATTTTAGCGGGCTGGTCAGCAGAAATGATCAGCCCGCTTTTTTGCAGCCAACAAAAGTGATCCAGATCATAGCTATTTCAATTTTAATATTGCTTAATGCACACTATATAGTGCTTAAGTCTATATTTAATACTACATAGTGTGTTGTTGACACTGTGGAGTGACAATCATTGTTAATTGGAGAGTGGCATGCCATTTGTGATAAAACGAGATGGGATCAAAACAGTATTTGACCCTAAACGTATTTTTTTAGCGGTAAATGCAGCAGCAGAGGCCGCTGGAATATCTGATCAAAAGTATGCCCAATTGGTTGCAGAACGAATTCATAAGTTGTTTGTAGGTCAGCAAGAAGTTGCCATTCAGCAATTACAAGATACTGTTGAAAATGAACTCATGTCTGGGCCGTATAAAGGGATGGCTAGACATTATATTGAATATCGCCATGATCGTGATGTTGCTCGTGAAGTGAGCAGTACCCTTAACAAGGAAATCAGAGGTCTGGTTGAGCAAAGCAATGCGGATTTATTAAACGAAAATGCCAATAAAGATGCCAAAGTTATTCCAACGCAAAGAGACCTATTGGCAGGGATTGTCGCTAAGAATTATGCCAAAAAGCATATGTTACCAAAAGCGGTTGTACGGGCTCATGAAAGAGGTGAGCTTCATTATCACGACTTAGACTATGCACCTTTTTTTCCAATGTTTAATTGTATGCTTATTGATCTAGAAGGGATGCTCACTAATGGCTTTAAAATGGGTAACGCCGAAATTGAAACGCCAAAATCAATTTCAACAGCAACAGCGGTTACTGCACAAATCATTGCACAAGTTGCTAGCCATATTTATGGCGGAACGACCATTAACAGAATTGATGAAGTCTTGGCTCCGTTTGTGAAAAAAAGCTTCGATAAGCATTTAGCCATAGGCAGGGAATGGAATATCGCCGATGTTGAGGCTTATGCCAAAGAACAAACCGTAAAAGAATGTCATGATGCCTTTCAGTCACTTGAGTATGAGGTTAACACCCTACATACGGCAAATGGTCAAACTCCCTTTGTTACTTTTGGTTTTGGCTTAGGTACTCGTTGGGAATCACGGCTTATTCAAGAGTCTATTTTGGCCGTTCGAATTGCTGGGTTAGGTAAGAATCGGAAAACAGCAGTATTCCCAAAATTAGTCTTTGCAATCAAAGATGGCGTAAATCATAAACAAGGCGATGTAAATTACGATATCAAGCAACAAGCGCTTCAGTGCGCTGCAGCTCGTATGTACCCAGATATTTTAAATTACGATCAAGTGGTTAAAGTTACTGGTTCATTCAAAACGCCTATGGGGTGTAGAAGTTTTCTAAGCGAATACCATGAAGACGGTAAGCAGTTACATGAAGGACGAAATAATTTAGGTGTTGTCAGTCTCAACCTTCCCAGAATTGCGATTGAAGCCAAAGGTGATGAGCAAGCTTTTTATCAATTACTCGATCAGCGTTTAAAGCTTGCCCGTCTTGCGTTAGATACGCGTATTGATCGCCTTAAAGGCGTGAAAGCCAAAGTTGCGCCAATCTTATACATGGAAGGTGCTTGTGGTGTGAGATTACAGGCTGAGGATGAAATTACCACAATATTTAAGGATGGTCGAGCGTCAATTTCCCTAGGTTATATTGGTCTTCATGAAACCATTAATGCGATTTATGGTGATGATATCCACGTTTATGACAGTAGTTTTCTTCGTGAAAAGGCGTTGAATATTGTTAAACATCTTAAAGCTGCAACCGATGCTTGGAAACAAGAAACAGGTTATGGCTTTAGTTTATACAGTACTCCGAGCGAAAACTTATGCAGTCGTTTTCATCATATTGATGCTAAAGAATTTGGTTTAATAAAAGGTGTCACTGATAAGGGATATTACACCAATAGTTTTCACTTAGATGTTGAAAAGAAAGTAAATCCATACGATAAAATTGATTTTGAACAGCCATATCCAGAAGTCGCCAACGGGGGCTTTATTTGCTATGGCGAATACCCAAATATGCAGCACAATGTGGAAGCGTTAGAAAACGTCTGGGATTACAGCTACAGCCGAGTCCCATACTATGGAACCAATACTCCAATTGATGAATGTTATGAGTGTGGTTTTTTAGGCGAGTTTGAATGCACCAGTAAAGGCTTTACTTGCCCTAAATGTGGTAACCATGATCCAAGCCGAGTATCTGTAACTCGACGAGTGTGCGGTTACTTAGGAAGCCCAGATGCACGCCCGTTTAACTCAGGTAAGCAAGAAGAAGTTAAACGTCGAATTAAGCATTTATAATGAATTATTCTCAATATTACCCCGTTGATGTGGTCAACGGGCCGGGCACGCGTGCAACATTATTTGTTTCTGGTTGTATTCACCAATGTCGAGGTTGTTATAACCAAAGTACATGGAACCCAAATTCTGGTTATCTTTTTGATGAGGCAATGGAGCAAAAGATAATTGATGACTTAAATGATACTCGTATTAAGCGCCGAGGTCTTAGTCTATCTGGCGGGGATCCACTACATCCAGCCAATCACCAAGGGGTCTTAGCTTTGGTTAAACGAGTAAAGTCTGAATGCCCTGATAAGGATATTTGGCTATGGTCTGGTTATACCAAAGATGAGCTATCACAAGAGCAACAGCAAATTATTGACCTTGTCGATGTTATGGTGGATGGTAAATTTGAACAGCTTTTAGCCGATCCGAGTTTACGTTTTAGAGGAAGCTCCAACCAAATTATTCATTACTTTACGCAATGTTAGATGATATACCATTCGTACCAATTAACTATGTTATAAATAAAGCCATAACTTCGCCACTACATCGTTGCAACTCCTCACCATAGCTATACTATGATTCGTCACTGCGCCTTGTGTTGTCTTTGCTATAGCTTCCTAATAAACATAGCTAATTGATGTGAATGGTATTACTGGTATAATGCAGCACATTTCTCACTAATGCCCTTGGGTTTGAAGTGAGTAACATATTCATATGCTTATATTAAGGCATAAGGTTGTAGAATGAATTTAAAAGAAGAACTGCAAACGTTAACCAATAAATTAGATAAATCACGTCGTAAGTTATCGGCTGCTCAAGAGCGCGGTGATGAAAAAATAGTATTGCAGTTTAAACAAGAAATTGCTGCACTAACTAAGCGTATTACTGCAGTTAAATCTCAGCAACAACGCCAGCTAAATAATAAAGGCAGTAAGATCCAAAACCTAGCCTTTCATCGTAGTTTAACCAAAGCAGAACAAGCTGATCTTGGTAAGTTAAAAAAATCAGTTAGAGGTTTGGTTGTTGTTCACCCTATGACGGCCTTAGGGCGTGAAATGGGCATCAATAGCGTTACCGGTTTTGCACCAAAAGAATTCTAAAGAATTCATCGGTTTTAATGGATATAGCTGTAATATTTTGCAGCTTAATTCTACAGATGTAGAAGGTTAAATAAGGTTGTTTCATGTCAGTAAAATATGTTGCTTCTTCTAAATTACCAACTCCTTGGGGAATTTTCGATATGCATGGGTTTGAAGACTCTCAAACCGGCAAAGAGCATGTCGCGCTTACATTTGGTGAATGGCAAAATGGTGAGCCAGTATTAGGGCGTATTCATTCAGAGTGTCTAACTGGTGACGCTTTATTTAGTTTAAGATGTGATTGTGGTTTTCAATTACAAACAGCCATGCAGCACATTGCTGAAGCAGGGCAAGGCTTTTTACTGTACTTGCGCCAAGAAGGGCGAGGTATTGGTTTAATCAATAAAATACGAGCCTATGAATTGCAAGACCAAGGTGCGAATACGGTTGAAGCAAATGAGAAGCTGGGTTTTGCTGCTGACTTAAGGCAATACGATATGATTGTGCCTATGCTGGAAAAGGTTGGCATTCAACAAGTTAAACTCATGACCAACAACCCTAGAAAAGTCGATGCTATGAAAAAATATGGTGTCGAAGTTGTTGAGCGCGTGCCGCTTCAAGTGGGTAAAAATGAATATAATGAATTTTATCTAAAAACAAAGTTCACCGTTTTAGGGCATCTCATGTCTGAAGTGCATTTTCACGGAAATGACTAGCTAACCTTAATTTAGGCTACAAGCCTTCCTCGAAAGGGTAGATCATGAATCTACCCTTTTTGTTTTTGAATCAAACAATATATTGAAAAAGTTCTGGCTTCTCATTGAGGTATTCACCAAGAAAGCCCTTTGCTTCCATTCTTTCCATCAATGGTTCAAAGTCTTCTTTTTTTGATAGTTCGATTCCCACAACTGCAGGACCTTTGGCTCGGTTATGTTTTTTTGAGTATTCAAAATGGGAAATATCATCCTCTGGCCCAAGTACCTCCACTAGAAACTCTTTTAAAGCTCCGGCTCGCTGTGGAAACTTAATCATGAAGTAGTGCTTAAGCCCTTGATAAAACATGGCTCGTTCTTTGATTTCTTCCATACGAGTAATGTCGTTATTACCACCACTGACTACACAGACAACACGCTTACCTTTTATTTGCTCTTTGACTGATTCTAGAGCCGCAATAGATAACGCTCCAGCAGGCTCAGCTACAATGGCATTTTCATTATAAAGGGTAAGCATAGTGCTACATATTGCACCTTCAGCAATGGTGAGAGTTTCGTCTAATAACTCTTGGCAAAGACCAAATGTTAAATCCCCCATACGTTGAACGGCGGCACCATCAACAAATTTATCAATGGTTTCTAGGTTGGTATTATGTCCATTTTTTAGTGACTGTGATAACGACGGTGCGCCTTCAGGTTCAACACCTATCACTTGAATACTTGGATTACATTGCTGGATTACACTTGCTACACCAGATGCCAAACCACCGCCACCAACAGGAAGAATAATGGTATCAATCGACGAAAGTTGATTGATTATTTCAAGGCCAACCGTTCCTTGGCCTGCAATAACATCAAGATCATCAAAGGGGTGAACAAATGTCGCTTGTTGTTGTTCACAAAAGCGGGAAGCCGCTTGAAAGCTTTCATCATAGGTATCGCCAATTAATTGAATGTTTGCATATTCACGACCGAACATTCTGACTTGATCGATTTTTTGCTGTGGGGTGGTAATAGGCATGAAGATGGTGCCTTTTACTTCTAACTTTTGGCAGGCAAGAGCAACGCCTTGCGCATGATTACCGGCACTGGCACATACAATGCCTTTTGCTAGTGCATCAGCCGTTAGCTGGCGGATTTTATGGTAAGCACCACGAATTTTATATGAACGCACAACTTGTAAGTCTTCACGTTTAAAGTAAATTTCAGCCTGATACTTTTTTGAAAAATTTTCCATGTATTGCAAAGGAGTTTCTTGGACAACTTCTTTCACGACTTCCTTTGCTCGATAGATTTTCTCTATCGGGACGATGTTTCTGTCAACGGCTAACATAGTGTTCTCTTTGTTGTGGTGTAAAACTAAAAAGCGAAAATCGTTTCTGGGGCGAAGGGGCAATAGCGTGCACGACAATAGAAGCGTACGTCCATGTACTAACGACCGTTACATCCTGTAACGGACGATTGTCTTAGCCCGCTATTACCCCTTTTATATTTCTTCATCCTATTAGGTTCACATCTAAAATAAAAAAGCTGCCTTAGGCAGCTTTTTTGCTAAGGTCTATCAATTAGACTAAAGCTGCCATGGCGGTCATTGAGGCTCGTAGTTCTTTACCAATTGTCTCAATCGAGTGGTTTCTAATGGCGTCATTAATCTCAATAAGTTGCTTGTTATCAATTTGCTTACCTGCAACATCATTGAAATCTTGACCAATCACTGACGTATCTACTTTTGCCATAAAGTTGACAAGTAATGGGCGGCAAGCGTGATCAAATAAGTAGCAACCATATTCTGCCGTATCAGAAATAATGCGGTTCATTTCATAGAGCTTTTTACGGGCAACGGTATTGGCGATTAGCGGCAATTCATGCAAAGACTCATAGTACGCTGACTCTTCTTTAATGCCGGCATCCACCATCGTTTCATAGGCTAACTCAACACCTGATTTAACAAAGGCAACCAATAATAGCGCATGATCAAAGTAGGCTTGCTCTTCGATGAACTCCTCTGTTGCTACAGACTTTTCAAAAGCGGTTTCAGCGGTAGCTGCACGCCAAGTGAGAAGTTTAGTGTCATCCTCTTGCCAATCAGCCATCATTCCTGATGAAAACTCACCAGACATAATGTCATCCATGTGTTTTTCAAACAAAGGACGCATGAGTTGTTTTAGTTCTTCTGAAAGACGGAACGCTTCAATTTTGGCTGGGTTAGAAAGGCGATCCATCATATGAGTGATGCCACCATGCTTTAGCGCTTCGGTGATCACTTCCCAGCCATGCTGAATTAGTTTTGAAGCAAAGCCAGTGTCAATACCTTGGGCAACCATTTTGTCGAAAGCTAAAACGCTACCTGTTTGAAGCAGGCCGCATAAAATGGTTTGTTCACCCATTAAGTCAGACTTAACTTCAGCTTCAAAAGAAGACAGTAGTACACCAGCTTTATCTGAGCCAATGGCAACAGCATAAGCTTTCGCTAGGGCCAAGCCTTCGTTTTGCGGATCATTTTCCGGGTGAACGGCAATGAGCGTGGGTACACCGAATCCGCGTTTATATTCTTCACGTACTTCTGAGCCTGGTGACTTAGGGGCGACCATGATCACTGTCAGGTCTTCGCGGATCTGCATACCTTCTTCAACGATGTTAAAACCATGAGAATAAGATAGAGTTGCGCCCTGTTTCATTAAAGGCATAACGGCAGAAACAACTGGGGTATGCTGCTTGTCTGGAGTTAAGTTAACCACTACATCAGCTTGAGGAATGAGCTCTTCGTAAGTACCAACAATGAAGCCATTTGCCGTTGCATTAATGAAAGAATCTCGTTTTTGTTGAATGGCTTCTGGACGTAGAGCATAGCTGACATCTAAACCTGAGTCTTTCATGTTTAAACCTTGGTTAAGTCCCTGAGCACCACACCCTACAATAACGATTTTTTTGTTCTGAAGTTTTTCTGTACCCGCTGCAAATTCTGAAGAATCTAAAAAGTGACAAACGGCTAATTGTTGTAGCTGTTGTCTTAGGTTCAAAGTATTAAAGTAGTTGCTCATAATTTGTTTAATCCGTTAGTTTAGGCGTGTTGAACATTCGTATTTTTAAGAAACTAATTGTGTTAACTCAGAAGATATATTCATTACTTCTTTGGTCACAGATATTCTTCCAGAACGTAAAAATTGCATTAATCCAAGCGTTCGCAATTCATTGTATAAACGATCTGTTTCAGCTTTTTTTCCTGTTTTTTCAATCACAAAATAATCTTTTGAAACAGTAACAATATTGGCGTAAGTTTCTGCAATCAGTTCTTGCACTTTGCCACCATCATAAAGGCAGCTTATCGGCATTTTGTAGAGTGCAGTTTCTCGATATATTGTTTCATCTTCACGATGGAAAAAGGCTTTGATGACTTCGATTTGCTTGTCAATTTGCTTTACGACCTTAATCGCCTGCGCCTCCGTTATTTCAACCACTATGGTAAAACGATGTACGTTTTCGATTTCTGATTCAGATACATTAAGGCTTTCAATATTGATATGGCGCTTTAAAAATATCTGAGAAATCCTATTCAGTAATCCGAGGTTATTTTCGGTATATACGGAGAAGGTATATATGTGCTGTTGTTCCATAACTCATTACTTCCTTAAGATAAACGAACATCTGAAACTGAAGCGCCTGTAGGCAGCATAGGAAATACATTGCCTTCTTTTTCTACCATAACTTCAAGGAAGTATGATGTTTCGCAAGCAATCATTTCGTCGATGGCCGCATCCAATTCTTCTCTTTTACAGATACTTTTAGCTGGAATGCCATAACCTTCAGCAATTTTGACAAAGTTTGGATTCGCCATTTCGGTAGAGGCATAGCGTTTGTCAAAAAATAACTCTTGCCATTGGCGAACCATGCCCAAAAACTCATTATTAAGTACCACGATTTTTACAGCAGCCTGAGTCTGCATAATGGTGCCTAACTCTTGAATGGTCATTTGATATGCTCCGTCACCAATAATGGCAACGACCTCACGGTCGGGTACACCCATTTTGGCACCAATAGCGGCGGGTAGGGCAAAGCCCATGGTTCCTAACCCACCTGAATCTACTTTCGAGCGAGTTTGGACAAACTTAGAATACCGAGCCGCGATCATTTGATGTTGTCCTACATCGGATACAACAATGGCATCGTTATGAGTGGCTTTGTTTATACAGTCAACCACTTCCCCCATGGTTAACCCTTCTTTAGAGGGGGCTAACTGATGTTGGATCACTTCTTGATGTTCTATAGCTCTTAATTGCTGAAATTGTTGAAGCCATGCTGAATGATCATTTTCATTGATTAAAGGCAGCAAAGCTTGCAAGGATTCTTTAACGTCGGCGAGAACGGGATAATCGGCATGAACATTTTTACACACCTCAGACGGGTCAATTTCAAAATGAACAATATTGGCTTGTTTAGCGTAACGACTTAAATCACCCGTCACTCTATCGTCAAAGCGCATTCCAATCGCAATCAAGACATCGCATTTATTGGTCAGCTTGTTTGGAGCTAAGTGTCCATGCATTCCTACCATTCCTTGATGAAGCGGATGCTCAGAAGGTAAGGCTGATAAACCCAATAAAGTACTGGCACTTGGAATGCCTGCTTTCTCGATTAAGGTTTTCATTTCTTGCTCTGCTTGACCTAAAATGACGCCTTGCCCCCAAACAATCAAAGGTTTTTTGGCTGCATTTATTACCTCAGCCGCTTTTTTTACTTGAGCCAGTTGCAAATCAGGAGTGGGCTTATAACTGCGGATTGATTTGCAAGCTTGATATACAAACTGACTGGTCTCAAATTGGGCATCTTTAGTGATATCAATGAGCACAGGACCCGGCCGACCAGATCGGGCGATATAAAAAGCCTTAGCCAAAACCTCTGGGATTTCTTTAGCTTGGGTTACTTGATAATTCCACTTTGTGACAGGGGTAGAAATACTGATGATGTCAGTTTCTTGAAATGCATCAGTGCCTAATAAAGGCGAGGCTACTTGCCCTGTGATGCAAACCATAGGGGTTGAATCAATTTGAGCGTCCGCCAAACCTGTTACTAAGTTGGTTGCTCCTGGGCCTGAAGTAGCGAAAACAACCCCGACATTGCCAGTAACTCTCGCATAGCCTTGAGCGGCATGAGTCGCACCTTGTTCGTGGCGAGTTAATACATGCTTTAGCTCAGGCTGGTAGCCATGTAATGCATCATAAATAGGCATGATGGCACCACCTGGGTAGCCGTAGATTAAATCAACCCCTTCAGCGATTAAGGTTTTCATCACCGCTTCTGAACCTGTTACTGTCTCAGTATCTGGCATTCCTGCCTCTTCGTTAATTTGTTGAACCATTGCCATAAGTCTAGTACTTATCCGTCACACAACCTTCTGAAGCAGAGGCGACTGTAGAAGCATACTTGCGTAAAATTCCTTTGGAGTGTTTTAACGCAGGTGCTTGCCACTCGGCTCTACGGTGATTTATTTCCGTTTCTGACACTTTGAGTTCCATAGTGTTGTTTACGGCATTGATTTCTATCAGGTCGCCATCTTTAACCAAGGCAATCAATCCTCCAGTTTGTGCTTCTGGAGTAATGTGGCCTACAACAAATCCATGAGTACCACCAGAGAAACGACCATCAGTGATTAATGCAACAGATTTCCCTAAACCCGCGCCCATGATCATGGAAGTCGGTTTAAGCATTTCTGGCATTCCAGGGCCGCCTTTGGGTCCAACGTATCGGATAACAACCACATCCCCTGATTTAACGAGTCCTGCTTGAATGCCTTGATTAGCTTCAGATTCACTATCAAATACTTTGGCAGGCCCCTTGAACCTTAAGCCTTCATTGCCTGAAATTTTTGCAACGGCGCCTTCGCTGGCAAGATTGCCAAACAGAATTTGAATGTTGCCACTGGATTTGAACGCTTTTTCTTTTGGTAAAATCACGTTCTGCTCAAAAGATAACCCTTGAACTTCAGCAAGGTTATCAGCCATGGTTTTACCAGTAACGGTTAAGCAATCTCCATGTAATAAACCAATCTCTAACAAATATTTCAAAACAGCAGGCGTACCACCGATGCCGTGAACATCTTCCATCAAAAATTGACCACTTGGTTTTAAGTCAGCAAGCAACGGAGTGCGATCAGAAATCCGTTGGATATCCTCTAAGCCGAACTCAATGTCAGCGGCATGGGCAATAGCAAGAAAGTGAAGCACAGCATTTGTTGAACCACCTAATGCATTAACGACCGTTATCGCATTTTCAAGTGATTTCTTATTAACGATATCAAGAGGTTTAATATCGTTAATTAATAAGTTATGTATGGCTTCTGCGGTTTGATTACTTTCGGCTTGTTTTTGCTCATTTTCTGCAGGTATTGAAGCGTTATAAGGCAATGCCAAGCCAAGAGCTTCAATCGCCGACGCCATAGTATTGGCTGTATACATTCCTCCACAAGCACCTGCACCAGGTATCGCTTTTTTGATAATTTGTTTGTACTCACTATCGTCGATGACGCCTGCCACTTTTTCACCGAGTGCTTCAAATGCGGATACTATGTTGAGTTTCTTATTGTTATGAGAACCCGATGCTATGGTTCCGCCATAAACCATAATGGCTGGTCGATTCAATCTCAGCATGGCCATGACTGCGCCCGGCATATTTTTGTCACAACCAACCACAGTTAGAACGGCATCGTAACTTTGAGCTTGAACAACTGTTTCGATCGAATCGGCAATAATGTCACGAGAGGGGAGCGAGAAATGCATTCCTGATGTTCCCATAGAAATACCATCGGATACCCCAATAGTATTAAAAATGAGCCCTAGCATATCGTTATAGCTTTTAACTTCATTTTTTATGGATAAAGCGATTTGGTTGAGGTGCATGTTACAAGGGTTTCCCTCGTATCCAGTACTCACAATACCAACTTGCGCTTTTTTCATGTCTTCTTCACTAAAGCCGACGCCATATAACATGGCTTGAGAGGCGGGTTGAGTCTCATCTTGAGTTAAGCGCTTACTGTATTTGTTTACTTCCATTCAAACCACTTTTTACAAATTATCACATTTATTAACATTAGAGTGAAATTGATACAGGTTTTTTAAGTTTTCGTCAATATAAAAGTGGGTGGATATGCTGATATATCTGCTTTTTAGTCGCTATAGGTTCTTTTTTTGGGATAATTATTACGTTAACGTCAACTGGTTTCGTAGCGAAAACGGTTGAGGTTACTTATCTTTGTTCAGCTGATATTTTTGTTTACGAGAATTACCCCTAGTTTTGTCACCAGTGTTTATTGATACGAAATAAGGTTAATTTTTCATGATCGAGCATTTTTTTTGATAAAAAAAAGTGTCTTCAATTTACCGTTTAGATAAGAATTTAGCTTTATTTTTACTCTTCACTTTTGGTCGTGCTCCATCTTCTCATTCTTTTTTATTTTGAATTCCCTAAGGTTGGGTGTGATAAATCATTTCATGTTGCTTCTTAGACAAACAATTAACCCTGAGTTATATCATTTAACTTTTGTAGTTTATTTTTATTTGTAAATCATTGTTATTGTGTGTTTTTTGTTAAATCTCGCCGATGTTGAATCTCTATAAACTATATGGTTATATCAGTGCCACTGTGGTTGCTGTCACAGTTTGTCGTGTATCCGTGACTCCTAACCACTTATAGCCTGTGACTAGGGCGTGTTGATCTTTCGTGCTTATTTTTGCAGCGATAAATTGGTTATCTTATGCAAGGTAGAGTTTGTGAAGTGTGGTTGCTCCACATAAACAAACGATAACGCAGCAGAAGTGACCAATTTACGCTGTCTTCGATGCTTTTGAGCACTTCCTGTTCAGTGTTGTGATCAGCTTACTTAGATGACTAAGCCTCACTGCTCACGCCTTGAACAGAAGAGTGCTCAAATAGCACAAAATTCAATCCTGAAAGATCAACACGCCCTAATGTAAAGGTATTTCTAAATGCCTTAGTTACAGGCAAATACCTAATTAAGTAGTATCTGGGAGAAACACAATGCAAGCTAATTCAAAATTAGCCAAAGTGGTGCATGTTGCTTTATTGTCAAGTGCGGGTATCGCTACGACCATAACCGCGATTTCAGCATCTGCGGCTGATGACAACAATAGCGTTGAACGCATTCAAGTCACGGGTTCAAGAATTCAACGAACAGATTTAGAAACGGCAAGTCCGATAAAAGAATTTTCAGCTGCTGATATTGAAAGGACTGGCGTTTCAACAGTATCTGAATTTCTTAGAACCAATGCAGCAGCTGGTGGTTTTAATGAATCATCCACATTAAGTCAGGCAGCTGGCGCTTCATCTGTAGGGCTTAGAGGGTTGAGCTCTGATTACACTCTTATCCTGTTAAATGGTCATCGATTACCTAAAAATACGGCTGGTGGCATTTTTACTGATGTAAACCAAATTCCATTGGCTGCGGTTGAACGCATCGATATTCTTCCTGATGGTGCATCTGCCATTTATGGTTCAGATGCTGTTGCTGGAGTCATTAATATCATTACGAAAAAAGACATGGAAGGAATTCAGACCTCAGTTAAATATGGGGCAGCATCTAATCGTTGGGACGGAAACGAGTTCAATGCTTCTGTCGTAGGTGGTGCGAGCAATGATGATACAAATATTTTATTTGCAGCAGAAACCTTAAGAAGATCACCGATTCAGGCATCAGACCGTGATTTGGGGGGCTCAGCATTTATTCCAGGTAAACAAGGGGGAGATGGACGTTCAAGTTATGGTATTCCTGGTTTTACCCGAATCAGGGCAAAAGATGGAGTAACAATCCCTGGTGTTACAGATGACGATTTAGGCAATGCGCCATGGTCGACTTGTTCGCCTACGAACCAAGTGGGAGGTGTGTGTAAGTTTGATTTCGCTCCCTATTACCAATTACAGCCACAATCAAATCGCCAATCCATATACACTCAAATAACGCACCATGCTACCGATAACTTGTCATTGACCGGTGAGTTCAGATATACCAGAGCTTACACCTTAACATCGAATGCGCCTGCTCCCGGCATCCTTGATGTTTCTAAAAGTCCATTCTTAAGAGACTTTTTGTTTAATGACCGCTACAAAGGAGATGCAGCTAAAGCTCAAGCCGTTTGGAATGCGGTTCAAGCAGGAGATGCAACGGTTCAGGTAGGTCGCCGTTATTTAGATTTCCCAAATCGTGAGAAAGATAATACCAACCAAACTTTTGAAGCCGTATTAACCGCGAACTATGACATAAATGATAATTGGGGGGCTGACTGGACGGTAGGCCACTCTAGATTAACCAATGAACAAGTTGGAGCAGGTGGTCAGCTACTCAGACAACAACTCACAGACGCTTTCAATTCTGCAAATGCCAAGCTAAATCCCTTTATTCAAAATGATTGCAGTTCTGACTCATTGAAACCAATATGTGACAGCCTACAAGCTTCGATTTTCCGCAAAGGTAATTATTCTATTAACTTTACCACTTTAACCTTAAGTGGACTTACAGGCCTAGAATTACCCGGTGGTGAAGCTGGCTTAGCTGTTGGTGTTGATATGCGTAAGGAGAATTACGAAGATCGATCTGATCCTGCATCTGTTGATGGTCAGGTTATTGGTGGTGCTGGCTCTAATGGTGGTGGCCAATATGAGAATAAAGCGGCTTTTGTTGAGTTCTCATTACCTGTTATCGAAAATATGGAAGTCAATCTTGCAGCTCGCTATGATAAGGCTGATTGGCAAATTAGCGATGCAAACAAAGCCACTTATTCTGCCAAAATCTCTTATCGTCCTATTGATGACTTATTATTAAGAGCATCATACGGAACAGGCTTTAAAGCACCTAACCTTGCCGATTTATTCACTTCTGTTTCGCAAGGTGTGAACCGCGCTAAAGATACGAAATATTGTAACGATAACAATATTTCGTTTGATAAGTGTCCTTTGGAAGAGATCAATTCTCGTAGCGGTGGTAATCCAAACCTAAAACCTGAAACTTCAAAAACCTATAATCTAGGTGCTGTTTATCAGATAACTGATGAATTATCGGCATCAATTGATTATTGGAACTTGAAAGTGAACGATATTATCGATTCGCTAAGCACTCAAGAAATCTTAAATGAAGAAGCAAATGGCAATCCAACAGCGATTAAGTTAGTTAAGCGTGCTCCTAACGGACGTTTAAGCGGTGTAACTAATGATTACTATGTGTTGAGTAATCTTCAAAACTTGAGTGAAAATAACACGACAGGGTTGAGCTATAACGTCAATTGGCGCTCAGAACTCGATACTGGTGATCTTACTGCAAATTTAAATATTGAGCAGTATTTAAAACGAGAGTCTCAATCTTCAGCAACTCAACCACTATGTGACAGTATTAAACATGATGCAGCAAGAAAATATCGTGTAAATGGAAATGTAACCTATGGATTGAATGACGTTGATTTATCTCTAAACATGCGCTTCTTACCAAGCTTTGATAGTTATGAGCAACGTAATACACTAGAAGGTACCTGTCAGCTTTTAGGATATTATGGCGTTCAGACTAAGAAAAATGCGGACGGTAAGACTGTAGTTACTGATCCTGGTAAACCACAGCATATAGCTTCTTATGTTCAGTTTGACTTCAGCAGTACCTATCACTTTATGGCGGATAACTCAGTGACCTTCGGTGTTAGAAACTTGTTTAATCGTCAACCCGTATTCAGTACACCTAATGATTGGCCGTTCTATGACCAAGGTACGTACGATAATGTAGGGCGATTTGTGTATTTACAATTGGATAGTAAGTTTTAATTAATGGTCTAAAGACCTAAAAAAGGCGCTGAAATAGCGCCTTTTTTAACATCATTAAACTAGAGTGTTATAGAACACCACGGCGCATTTGGTCGCGTTCAATTGATTGGAACAATGCAGTGAAGTTACCTTCACCAAAACCTAGGTTGTTCTTACGTTGAATGATTTCAATGAAGATAGGGCCAAATAGATTTTTAGTGAAGATTTGTAGTAAGTAACCATTCTCGTCACCATCACAAAGAATTTGGTGATGCTTAATACGCTCACGATCTTCAGTGATTTGAGGCAGTTTGTCGAAAATAGTGTCGTAATACTCAGGGATGATATCTAGAGTCTTAATTGATGAACCTTCCATCGCATCCAAAGAAGCAACGATATCGCGAGACGTAAAGGCTAAGTGTTGAACACCTGGGCCGTCGTATTCTTTTAGATATTCATCAATTTGGTTTTTATCGTCGTTTTTACCTTCGTTGATTGGAATACAGAAGCTTCCATCTGGTGAACGTAATGCAAAAGAGGTTAAGCCTGTTTGCATACCGTTGATGTCGAAATAACGAACTTCGGTAAAGCCAAAGATGTCTTTATAGAAATCCGCCCAATGCTGCATTGTACCTTTGTAAACATTGTTAGTTAGGTGGTCGACTTCCATAAAGCCTTTTTCTTGAACTAGATCTGGATTTTCTAGGTCAACAAAATCTTGCTTATAGATATTGTCTTCATCACCGTATACATCGATGAAGTAAATCAAGCTATCACCGATACCATAAATGGCTGGATAAGGCAGATCTTTTGCATCATCAGCGGCCGCTTTAGCGCCACGCTCTACAGCCGTTTTAAATGCAAATTCTGCATCTTCTACACGCCAGCCCATAGACGTAATCGCTGGACCGTGAGACTTAGCAAACTCAGCCGAGAAACCTTGACGTTCTTGGTTTAGCAAGAAGTGGATGTTGTTCTGGTTGTAGTAATAGATTTCTTTCTCTTTGTGTTTTTTGATTTTAGAGAAGCCGAAATCTAAAAATGCTTTATGCATAAAGTCAGTATCTGGCGTTGCATATTCAGTGAACTCGATGCCTTGTAGGCCTAATGGGTTTAGTTCAGTTGCCATTGTTTCTTCCTCAACTTAATGTGTAGGGTTATTTCTAATTCAGTCTGTAATTCTAAATATTCATTAATAGTGATGAGCAATAGTGGGATAAGACAACCGTCCGTGACAGGACGTCACGGTCGTTAGCACATGGACGTGCGCTTCTGTTGGCGTTCTCACTATTGCTTATAAACTACTTTTATTCTTCTATCCAAGAACGGTTGTATTCTTGGCTCATACACTGCTGAACATTGTCAGTCAGTTTTAATGGTGCAAAGGTGTCTACCATCACCGCATATTCATAGGTTTCCTTTTTACCAACAGAGGCTTCGGTTTTACCCGGTTGTGGTCCATGTGGTAGACCTTTCTGGTGGAGTGTTAGGTAGCCTGCGCCAATACCTGTACGGCTCATAAAGTCACCATCGACGTAGTAAAGGACTTCGTCACTGTCGATGTTACTGTGGTAATAAGGTGCTGGAATTGCTTTCTCGTGAAAGTCGTATAAACGAGGTACAAAGTTACAGATCACGAAGTTGTGAGCGGTAAAGACGAGATGATCTGAAGGTGGTAAGTGGATCTTGCCAACTTTAGGCGCGTATTCAGTAATGTTGAAGGCCCAAGGGTAAACAAAACCATCCCAGCCCACGAGATCGTAAGGGTGCCATTCAAGGTTGGTGACTTGGTATTTATCGCCAAACTTACAAACTAACGGGAAATCGCCTTGTTCGACAATCGCATCTTGCAGTTCTGGAGTACGAATATCGCGTTCACAGTAAGGAGCTGATTCAAGCAGTTGACCATAGTCATTACGGAAATGCTTAGGAATTTCAACCATAGAGTATGACTCAACGACAAAGAGCCTTACATTCTCGTAACTATCAAATTTGAGTTGGTATGTGGTGCCGCGAGGTATTACCAAGTAATCCCACTTTTTGATCTCTAGGGTGCCGTATTCACTGTAAAGGGTACCTGTACCTTCATGAACAAATACCACTTCATCCGCATAAGAGTTTCGGTAGAACTCATTAGTGTCGGCGCTAACCTTTGCGGTGTACATAGCTACATCAGCGTTGTAGAAAATTTTATTACGTGCACTGAAAAAGTTACCGTCTTTATCGGCCACTGTAGAGTCAAGTTTATAGTTCTGGATGAGTGCATCTTCCCAACCCAAACCATGATCAACATGATATGGCGCTACAGCTAATGCCTTGGTTGGCATGTTGTGATGATATTTGTTGGAATAGATGTTGGAAAAACCATGAGTGGAAAACAGTTCTTCACGATAGAGCTCACCGTTCTCTTTCTCGAAGGTAATGTGTCGCTTTGAGGGTATCTCACCTTGCTTTACATAAAATGGCATGTTTCCACCTTATTAGCTTATTTAATTATTTGTAAGCAATTTAATTGCATACTTAAACAAAAAAAAGAATAATATTTCGTTATAGATAATCTAAATGTTAGATGGTTATATGAAAATTGACGTTGATGCATTCCGTGTAATGCAGGTATTAGTAGAAGAAGGCAGTTTCGCTAAGGCTGCAGATCGCATACATAAAGCTCAGTCTGCCGTGAGCTATCAAATAAAAAAGCTGGAAACGCATCTAAACGTCCAGTTGTTTAATCGGGATCAATACCGAGCTCAGCTAACGCCTGAGGGTAAGGTGATATTAAAAGAAGGGCAGAGGTTATTGCAACAGTTATCAAATATTGAGCGTCTTGCTCATAGATTTAGCGATGACTGGGAGCCAAATTTAGAATTAGTGATTGACGGGGCTCTCCCTATGAAGCCGATTATGAATGCTCTAAAAAGGATGACCGAACACAATATTCCTACCAAGGTGCAGCTAAATATTGAATTTCTTGGAGGTGTGCAGAGCCGATTCGAGAGAGACAAAGCTGATTTGATGTTAGTTAAAGACTATCAAAATGGACCTGATCTTAGTCCAACACCTTTACCAGTGATCACCAATATATTAGTAACTTCACCAGAACACCCTCTTGCCAATAAAAAGAATGTCGAATTGAGTGAATTACAAGAGTATGTGGAACTTACCATCGAAGATTCTTCTACCAATACTCACTTAAGAGATGAAATGCAATTTGGTGGCGACAAGGTCTTTTACCTTTCTGGGTTTATCATGAAACGAGATGCCATTTTAAAAGGTTTAGGGTTTGGCTGGTTACCCGATTTTTTAGCTAAGGAAGATTTAGAAAAGGGTAATCTTAAAGAAGTGAACTTTGTGGGTGGAAGTCAGTACTCATTTACTCCTCAGCTAGTTTCTACTCATCAAAGGCCTTTAGGTAAAGCAGGGCAATTATTTACCGAGTTGATTCTTGAAGAGTTTTCTTTAGAATCGAATGGATAATAAACAAAATATACTCGTGATACCTGTAAAACTGCATCTTCAAGCGTCACGAGTAATCAACTAGGACATCACAATGCAAAACAGTCACGAGATAGATTACGAAATCATAGGTCATGATATGCAACTGGTTGAAGTGGAGCTTGATCCGCAAGAAACCGTTATTGCTGAAGCTGGAGCCATGACCTATATGGAGCAAGATATTCAGTTTGAAGCCAAAATGGGTGATGGTTCAAACCCTGATGAGGGCTTTTTTGGGAAGCTTTTCAGTGCCGGTAAGCGCGTACTTACAGGTGAGGGATTATTTATGACTCACTTCACCAACCAAGGGCATCAAAAACGTCGAGTGGCATTTGCAGCGCCTTATCCGGGGAGTATTTTAGCGATTGATTTACAAGAGATTGGTGGTGAGTTGATCTGCCAAAAAGACAGCTTTCTAGCAGCTGCTCTGGGCACTAAAGTCAGTCAACGATTTAACCGAAAATTAGGTGCTGGTTTCTTTGGTGGTGAAGGCTTTATTTTGCAAAGCTTGCAAGGTGATGGAAAGGTCTTTGTTCATGCTGGTGGTACCTTGATTCGAAAAGAACTCAATGGTGAAACGCTAAGAGTCGATACTGGTTGTATTGCCGCATTTTCACAAGGCATTGATTACGATATTGAGCGTGCTGGTTCAATGAAATCAATGCTCTTTGGTGGAGAAGGTATCTTTTTAGCCACGTTATCAGGTCATGGTAGTGTTTGGCTGCAAAGCTTGCCATTTTCTCGCATGGCAGATCGCATTATTGCAAACGCTCCTTCATCAGGTGGTAGTGATAAAGGAGAAGGCTCGGTATTGGGCAGTATTGGTCGTATGGTAGATGGACGCTAATAAAAATTCAAAATAATAAACAATGGAAATAAAAATAATAATATGAACATTAAACGATCTCACTTTATCCTCATTGGCCCAATATTAGCTTGGGCTTTTTATTGGTTTTTAACGCTCTCAGGGATGGATTATTTACCCGCTGCAGCAGCGGGTATCACTTTACTAACTGTAATTTGGTGGGTTACTGAAGCTTTACCCATTCCCGCTACCTCATTGGTGCCTTTTGCGTTACTCCCCTTATTCGACATTGTCAGCCATAAAGGAGTGGCTTCTGCATTGGGTAGCCATGTGATTTTGCTACTGATGGCAGCCTTTATGCTTTCAAAAGCACTTGAGAAAAGTGGCGTGCATCGTAGGATTGCCGTTTATATGGTTAATTTTATCGGTGTGAGTTCAGCGCTAAGGTTAGTTTTTGGCTTCATGCTCGCCACAGCGTTTTTAAGTATGTGGATATCGAATACGGCTTCAACCCTAATCATGCTTCCAATAGCATTAGCCATTTTAGCTAGAGTGAATAACCCTAAGCTGACAGTTGCCTTAATTTTAGGTATTGCTTACGCTGCGAGTACTGGCGGAATTGCAACACCAATAGGCACTCCACCTAATGTTATCTTTATGGGGATTTATGAAGAGTTTACGGGCAAAAATTTTGAGTTTGTCGAGTGGATGAAAGTAGGTCTTCCCATAGTTATTTTAGCGATTCCATTAATGGCATTGTGGTTAACTCGGGGTATCAAACTAGAGCAAAGCATCGAGCTGCCAGATCAAGGTATTTGGCGTAGTGAAGAAAAGCGCACCTTAATTATTTTCGGGATCACCGTCTTGGCTTGGATCACTCGTCATGCACCATTTGGTGGGTGGGCGAATTACTTAGATATTCCGTTAGCGGGCGATAGCACTGTCGCATTAGCTGCTGTTGTTGCGATGTTTATGATGCCAAGCGGCAATGGAAAGGGAGAAAAGGTACTTGATTGGGATACCGCTAAGACTATTCCATGGGGGATGTTACTGCTATTTGCTGGTGGTATTGCGTTAGCCAAAGGGATGTCTGAATCTGGTTTGAGTCAGATGCTCGGTGATTGGCTATCATCTATGTCTCATATCTCAGTGCTAGCACTAGTGATCTTAATTTGTTTAGTTGTGGTTTATTTAACAGAAATTACCAGTAATACCGCCACAGCTACTTTACTGATGCCTATTCTTGCCGTTGCTGCGGTAGGTGTTGGTGTTAAACCTGAAGTATTAATGATCCCTGCCGCCATGGTGGCCAGTTGTGCTTATATGTTGCCTGTTGCAACGGCGCCAAACGCTATTGTTTATGGAACGGGGGAAATTGATATTAAGCAGATGGTTAGAGAAGGTGCTGTGTTGAGCTTTATGATGGCTATCTTAATTGCTTGTGTAAGTTATTTTATGTTGGGGTAGTTAATTCAGTAAGGATTAAGTTTTGCAGAGGTAGGATGAATCAATATTTGGTTTTGGTACCTCTGCGATGTCAATATGTTGTTATCCCTGTGACCTGATAGGACGAGCCTGTTATGAAGGATTAGGCGATACAACGATTACTGAGTTTTGTTTAAATTTGGTCACATTTGGATGTTATCAATATTGCCATAAACAAAACGACCCCACTGATTTTTATAAATTCCACAATGATCAGGCAAGAGCCAATATTCCTAGACAATAGCTGTTTATTAGCTAGCGAGGTGCTGTGTATCGGTTACGTAAAACATTTTGTGTTAGGGTAATAAATACGTTAATGGGTTAATAATGGGTGGTAAAAGGCCACCTTTTTTATTTTGATTCAGGAACTGATGGTAAATTTATGACTCTCTACTAATCTTGATTATGTAGTAGAGGAGTACGTATTACATGGCAGTAAATCAAAATAGCTCTATTGGCTCATTCTTTTCTTTTTTATTCGCAAAATCTAAGTTTCAAATCAGCGGTTTTACACTTTGCTTGATGTTTTCAGTGATCTTAATTGGTTTTTATAATCCCAGTTTATGGGCTTATCTTGATAAAACTATCATGGGCACTGAAATCGGACACATAGGTTTTATTGCTTCTTTTTTTGCTGTTTTAGTTATTTTGCTCAACTTCGTACTGACACTTTGCTTCTTTCGTGGTTTACAGAAAAGCGTGATGATACTGCTGTTGTTTTTATCCGCAGGAGCCAGCTATTACATGACCTATTACGGCATTGTGATAGATAAAAGCATGATCCAAAATGTGGCAGAAACGGATTTCCATGAAGCTAGAGAAACCGTAAATTCAGGCTTCTTTCTACACTTATTGTTGCTTGGTGTATTACCGTCGTTGATTATTTTAAAGGTAACAATCAAGCCTCGCCCATTGAGCTCAAAACTGCTGAGTACTTTTATTATTAGTCTTTCCTCATTGGTTTTATTAGTTGGCATTCTTTTGCCTCAATATAAGGATTTTTCTTCTTTTACTCGTAATCATCGCGATGTGCGTTATCGGATAATTCCTACCAATGTCATTTATTATGGAATTAAGTACTTAGTCGGTGAGGGGAATGCTCATCAAATAGAGGTTAAACCTCTCGGCACTGATGCCAAGCTTACGTCACAATGGGACAATATTGATAAACCGGTAGTTATGGTATTAGTCTTGGGGGAAACGGCGAGAGCACATAACTTCTCGCTGGATGGCTATACAAGGAGCACTAATCCGGAACTAACAAAACAAGATATCGTTTATTTTGATAATGTCAGCTCTTGCGGGACATCGACAGCGATTTCTGTACCTTGTATGTTTTCTGTATTAAACCGTGATGATTATAGTTTGAAAGAAGCTCGCTCAAACGAGAATATACTTGATGTATTCAAGCATGCAGGGTTTAACGTCATTTGGCTAGATAACAATTCAGGCTGTAAAGGAGTGTGCTCGAGAGTAACAACGAAAATGAGCAGTGAGTTTTCTGATCCTAAGTGGTGTGAAGATGGCCGTTGTCATGATGAAGTTTTACTGCCAGAAATGTCGCTTTATTTACAACAAAATCCAAGTGATAAGACATTGATTGTTTTACATCAATTGGGAAGTCATGGACCAACCTATTGGAAACGATACCCTGAAAAATTTAAGCGTTTTACTCCTGTTTGCGAAAGCTCTGATTTATCGGAGTGTAGCCCAGAAGAAATCACCAATGCTTATGACAATACCATTCTGTATACAGATCATTTCCTCAGCCAACTGATTGATTATCTTAAGGTTAAAAATAATATTGATTCAGGCATGCTATACATTTCTGATCATGGTGAGTCATTAGGAGAAAATGGTATCTATTTACATGGATTACCGTACTTTATGGCGCCGGATTATCAGACTCATATACCAATGCTCACTTGGTTTTCAGAAGGTTTTAAACATGATTTTGGTATAAATATCAACTGCCTAAAACAAAGCTCTGAACGTAGCTTATCCCAAGATAATTTATTTCATTCATTGCTTGGATTATTACAAGTTAAAACTTTGGTATACCAACCCAAATTAGATTTATTCAAAGACTGCCAGAAATAAAACGAGTGTGAGAATAACCTAACCTCAGGTTAAATAGCTTAGGTCAGACAGTATTCAGTGGCTGAAGACTAAAATTGCTTAACTTCTCTTCTATTCAGTGTGGTTTCTTATGTCAATGTGCGCCGGTATTTGTAGTTGGGTAACTGGGTTATGTAATCCACGACCTGAAACAAAGGAAAGTAAGAGTTGCTTTGCGAACATAGCGTGTTGCTGCTTTAGCTGTTGTAAGAAAAATGTCGATCCTAATGACATTAAAGGATTTATGACCAAAGATAATTTATCAAAAGGAATAAAAGCCGCAGGAAGGGTAAAAGAGGGACTAAAAGAGAAAGATCAAACCGAGTCTAGATTAAACTGTCTAACCTGTGGTTGTTATAAATATTGTTGTAAGAAGAAGGTCGAAGATGCGGTATTGGGAGACTATAAAAGCCTTGCAGAGCCAATCCTAAAACAGCCGAAAAAGTAAAAGAAATGATTAAATTACCTCATGCAAAATTGCATGAGGTAATTGTAAAGGTTTGTTAGTCTTTTAATAAACCACGGCTACGAAGCAGTGGCTCAATACCAGCTTCTTTACCACGGAAGTTTTTGTAAAGCTTCATCGGATCTTCACTACCGCCTTGCGATAGAACATTGTTCTGGAATGCTTCAGCCGTTGCTTTATCGAAAATGCCGTTTTCTTTGAAGGCTTCGAATGCGTCAGCACCTAGAATGTCAGACCAAATGTAGCTGTAATAACCCGCGCTGTATCCGCCTGCGAAAATGTGAGAGAAATAAGTACTGCGATAACGCGGTGCGATTTCTTTCATTAAGCCCATCTTCTTAACGGATTCAGCTTCAAATTTCGCAGCATCACGAACTTTTGAATCTTTTAGAGTATGCCAATCTAAATCAAGCAGTGTTGCAGCCATGTATTCAACGGTCGCGAAACCTTGGTTGAATTTGCTCGCCGCTTGGATCTTTTTAACTAGCTCCTGTGGGATCACTTTGCCTGTTTTGTAGTGTTTAGCAAATTGAGCAAGAACTTCTGGTTGAGTCATCCAGTTTTCCATTACTTGTGACGGGAACTCAACATAATCGCGTGGTACTGCAGTACCCGCTTGTGAACGGTACTTAACGTTTGAAAGAATACCGTGCAGCGCATGACCAAATTCATGGAACAGGGTGCTTGCTTCGTCAAAGGTCAGCAGTGCAGGCTCACCTTCAGCTGGGCGAGGGTAGTTTAATACGTTAACGATGATTGGCAGAGACTCAACGCCATTCATGTTGTATTGCTTACGGTATGAGTTCATCCATGCACCGCCACGCTTGCTGTCACGGACGAAGTAATCACCCATGAAGACAGCAATCAGCTTGCCTTCTTTGTCATAGATTTCCCAAGTACGAACTTCGTCATTGTATTTTGGTAAATCAGTACGTTCTTTAGCTGTAATACCAAATAGACGGTTTGCAGTGTAGAAAACGCCTTGAATTGTGTTTTCTAGTGAGAAGTAAGGACGAGTTTGTTGCTCGTTAAAGCTGTATTTAGCAACACGAATTTTATCAGCGTAGTACCACCAATCCCATGCCGCTAGCTTGAATTTACCGCCGTCTTTGTCGATCATCGCTTGCATATCAGCCGCTTCTGCTTCTGCACGAGAAAGTGCAGCAGGCCATACGCGGTTTAATAGCTTATAAACATTTTCAGGGGTCTTCGCTGTACGCTCTTCAAGTACATAGTGAGCATGAGTTTCGTAGCCTAATAGCTTTGCACGCTCAGCACGAAGGGCTGCAATTTTTGCGAGAACTTGCTTATTGTCGTTTGCATTGCCGTTGTTACCACGCTCAATATAACCTTTGTACATTTTTTCACGTAGTTCACGGTTATCAGCATAAGTTAAGAAAGGGGTGAAAGATGGGCGAGAAGTAGTGAATACCCACTTGCCTTCATGTCCACGCTTTGTTGCTACACCAGCGGCACTTGCAATCACGTCTTTTGGAAGACCTGCAAGATCTTTTTCATTTTCGATTACAAGTTCAAAGCTGTTCGTTTCAGCAAGTAAGTTGTCACCAAATTGAAGGTTTAGCTTGCCGATTTTCGCATTCAACTCACGAAGCTTAGCTTTGTCAGCTTCGTTAAGGTTTGCACCGCCACGAGAGAATGACTTGTATGTATCTTCCAGTAGGATTTTTTGTGCAGTAGTTAGATTTAGTGAGTTACGTTGCTCGTATACTGCTTTTACTTTTTGGAATAGCTTGTCATTTAAGTAAATGTCATCACTTAATGAGGAAAGCATAGGCGATACTTGTTTGCTGATTTTTTGCAGCTCAGGCGTGGTATCGGCACCTGTTAGGTTATAGAAAACGTTGGCTACTTTAGTGACAAGGTTTCCTGAGAACTCCATTGCTTCAATGGTGTTGGCAAACGTTGGCTTTTCTGGGTTATCAACAATGGCTTGCATTTCTGCGCGTTGTTGAGCAATCCCCGCTTTAAACGCAGGTAGGTAGTGCTCCGCTTTAATTGCTGCGAAATCAGGTATGCCGTGAATCGTGTTGTAAGGCTTGAAGAACGGGTTAGTGGCGTTCTGTTTAATGATTTGCTCAGCCGTTTGAGTTGTAGAAGGTGCAGAAGTTTTGGTTTCTGTGCTATTACAAGCTGTTAACGCTAATGCTAGTGTAATAGCGCCTACTAACGGTTTGATAGTTCCTTTCATTTTGGTATCCCCAGAATGTTATTGTATTGCTCAACCTGTAATCTGCCTTAAGCAAATCAGGACAACATTGAGTTAAGACCTCATGCCTGTATGGCTAAGATCATATTATTGGGTAGTGTATTTACCATATTTTTTAACTCAAATTCTACGCTTGAGCAGAATATTGTGTAACAAAGCTTGTTACTTTTAACAATTGGGTAGGGAAATAACGAGAGGAAGAATGTTATTTGCAAGTACGCTTAAGTGTTTGACTCATCTTTTGGTTTATAACATTCAAACACTTTATCTCTAGAACGGTTGAATAGCTGCAGTGATTCATGTAGCTCAGGGTGTTGATGATATAACGCTTCCACTGAAGGGAATCCATTGTTAACGGCGAGCCATTTGTGTTTTTCTGCAAGATGAGTCAGCAATTGAAAGTTGCCCTTAACTTCAACTTGTTGGCTTTGGCATTGGTGGTTGATTTGTTCTATCGTGAAAGTATCAAGTCCAATAACGTATACTGACTCTGGTTCTGAGCTTTTGAATAGATGTTGCTCTAGTTCTGAAAGTTGTCCTTTACTTACTTCGCAGGTTATATGTGGCAGGCATTTTTCTCTTTTGGATTGGAATAATTGATCGCTAAGCATACTTCCAGAATCCGAAATTAAAATAAAACGTGCAGCTGAAGAAAGGCTGTTCAATCGAGTAAAAAGTAGCTCAGGTTCATGACGCAAGATATAGTGGGTGGCTTTTCTGTTTGACGTATCTGAGACGGTTTCTTTATACAGAAATGCATCTCCCTCGAGGATAAATACAGGTTTTTTTGGTAACTCTTCTTGTGCAATATCTTCTAAAAGCTTATCGAACGTAAAGTACCCAGTTTTTAAATTTGGGATGGTCTTTTCTGTTTTATCTAATGTTGTTTGGTAGGGTAATGGGTTGGTTACAGGAGATTTAAACTCTCGATAGGCACATTCAACGGCTCTGGAATATCGATTCTCTGTGGTACGATGAATACATAAAAACTGGATGATAGATACGGTTTGGTGGCTTTCATCATCAAGTTTTGTAAATCTAAACGTTTTTAATGTTGTATTTTGTCTATGACCACCAATTAAGGTGGTGCCGCATTCAAATTCCAATTTAACTAAACTTCCTTCATTTATGCGTCCCTCGATATACCTCGCATACTCTAAGCCGAAAAATTGTAGCTGGCTTTCTTGAACTTCCGAAAAAGTCAAAGGGTTCAGTTCATACTCTCGGGGCATATCGTGAATTGCATCGGTTCCAAGAGGTTTGGGAGTATCATTGGTGTATTGGGTTTGCGCACTAACTTCTTGGTGATATTTATCGTTATTTGGGCTTGATTCATCACTGAATACAGAGTCAGAAGAAGATGGGTTTGGGTCTGTTTGATAGACAGCCATAATAAAATCACCTTAATTCATTTATTTATAAGTTAAGGTGATTTTGATTCTGATGAAAGCGGATTTACTTCTAATTTAGAATTGAAACGTCTTTGTACAGAAGAATGATTCTAATTTGTGGAATGTTACTATTTCTCAACGCGTTTAGGAGGCAGGAAATTCATTACTGCCAAATAAAGCCAGCCACCAATCCAAGTAAAGCCAAATGCAAATGTAACTGCTCCTGATGTCATCGCGGAGCGCTTTTGCTTTTTAGCCAGACGTATAGCCAATAGCGCTGGAATTAAGCTTGTGAAAATTAAAAGATAGGGTAGTAAGGTGATGTTAATATTCATTAATTTTTTTATTTTTCTAATTGAATTTTTTTCATTGTCTCAAACAAATCCCGCTTTTGCACTTTATTTAAAGGTAATGTAGATAAAGTGTTGGAAAATGTTGAGTAATCAAGATTTGTTAATTGAGATGGGGCCTGTAGCTGTGTAGCCAATAATGTAAATAGTCTTTTATTATGCTTGGCGAGTTCTTCTCTAATTTTTTTAAGAGGGGGAACTTCAATTTGTTGTGATTGATTACGGTTAAAGTCAGCTCGTTGAATTTGTTTGCAAGATTCCATCAGTGCTTGGGTAAATTTGATGACTGGTTCAGGCCTTAAAGCAAATTGTTTTGCAGACTTCACTGCTTTTGATAATACGATCTCCTCTTGTTTTTTGTTCTCAACCGCAATTTTGTTATGGATTTTGTAAGTGGCTACATCGTGGCAAAGACTGAGCCTTGATTGTATTACTGAATAAATTGAAGGGTTCTCTTTAGCGACTGAAGTAGAAGAGAAACAGAGCAGTAAAACTGCAAGTAGGTGTTTGTTTATCATTTTAGATTTACAGAAATGAGAAAGAATATGGTTATTCTAGCCTCTTGGTAAGTTTTCCTAAAGATTTTAGAGCTAAATAAAAGCTTGTAATAGTGAAAGATGCTGGAGTGTGGAGCTCTTATGAACTTGTAAACCTTTCCATCAATGGAAAGCTCTTGAAGTGAGTCAATGCATAGATTTTCCTGAATCGTGAGTTTGGTCACGTCTAATTTTTGTTATTAATCATACAATATATCGCTCCGTAAAAGGCTTGCTTAACCTTTAATTCCAAATGGCTCGATTGTTTTATTTTCCTTTAAGTCCACAATGAAAAAATTTTTACTACTAGTTTGCCAAATTTTCCTATTGCTATTTTTCTCCCCTCAATCATGGGCTGGGGAGATAAATAGTCAAAATTCGATAGTTATGTCAGTGATCATTTTAGGATTGCTATGCAGTTTGTTTTTATTATCTCGATATCTATATCGGTATAGCTCGAAACTTGATGGAAACGCTACGTTCGAATCAAGTAAGTTTACGATGGGGATGTTGATACTACTAGCAATGCTAGTTGCAATTGCGACTATTGGTTCTTATAGCCTAGTCAGTGCTAATAAAAGGGAAATATTAGAACGCGAAACGGCTAATTTAAAGCAAGTCATCGGCTCGTTAGTACTTGATATAAAATCAGTTAATGATATTCGGCAAGGCGTGTTTTTCCATATTGCGGCAAAAGATAAATTTCAGAGTTTACTTGCGCCACTATTGTCTGGTGATGCCATTGAAACCAATATCAACCGTGAGCTAAAAACCTTCTTTGGCAGGTACGAGAAGTTTGGAGCTGGGACTGGAAAACTTATTCTATCCCCAGAAGGAAAGAAGCTATTTAGTATGGGAAATGCCATTCCTAAGCAGGCTTATTCTGAGTCAATGAACTCAAATTTTAAAAGGGCACTAAACGGTCAATACATCACAACAATGCCACTAGCTGTAGAAAGTGAGCATAAAAAAAGAGTATACAAAGTATATTCATTAGCGCCGATTTTTAATAAAAAGAGCAACAAAATCGTCGCAATATCTATTGATGAGTTAAGTAATGAAGAAGTCGCTTATAAAAACTTAGACAACTACCATTTTGGTAGTAGCGGTGGGCTGTTTATATTTAATCATCGTGGAGAAGTGATCGCACAAGGAAAAGCACACAGTACCGAGATTGATCACAAGACAGCTTTATTATTGGAGACGATAGCAACTCAAAATGAATCAAGCTCTAACTTACATATTGCTCAATCTAAAGGTGGGCAGCAGAATTTTATACTTGCTGAGTGGCAGCCTAAGTTAGGTTATGGTATCGCGGCAATGATTGGTAAAGATGAAGTCTTGAGAAGTAATAACGAACTCAAAAATGGCATTGTTGTTGTTTTAGTTATTATGACTTTTTTTATGATTAACATCCTCGTGTTTACTCTTTTTGTGGGAAGAAAGGCGACTCAAGCAATTCGTGAGTCAAGAGACGAAATTATCTCTAGATTAGGTGTTGCTGCTGAATATAAGGACAATGACACGGCTGCACATATTCAGCGTATCAGTGAATATTCAAGAGTTCTGGCTGAAAAATTACCTACTACAGCAGAGTGGAGAACGTTACTAGTTAAAGCTGCTCCTATGCACGATATTGGTAAAATATCTGTACCTGATAATGTCCTTAAAAAGCCTGGGAAGCTTGATTTATCTGAATGGGAACTTATGAAACTTCACCCTGAGTCTGGTGGGAAAATACTCGGGGATGATCATTCACCTCTAATGAAAATGGCGAGAGATATCGCGCTCTATCATCATGAAAAATGGAATGGAACGGGTTATCCTTACCAAATCAAAGGTACAAAAATACCCTTGTCAGCACGTATTGTTGCTGTTGCGGATGTGTTTGATGCTCTGACTTGTGAGCGAGTTTATAAAAAAGCATGGCCAATGGAAAAAGCCATTGCCCTTATTCGTGATGAAGCTAATGTGCATTTTGACCCTGATGTTGTGAAACCTTTTTTAGCATCACTTGAAGAGTTTAAAGAGATCAAAGAGCATTATAGAGAAAATGAAATAACGGAATTGGACATTAGTTAAATTTGCTCGGTCTAGGGCGTTTAAGCTGAGGGCATGAATCAAACTCACAAGTTCATGCCCTTAAGGTTTTAATTTAACAACGGGTGATCGTCTGGCAGTTGGCGTTTGATCCACAGCACTAATTTGTGCTTCATATTTGGACCGTCTTCTTTGTCTTTTGCTAAAGCTTGAATGAGTTTATCTTCTACGAGCAGACGATAAATACATTCCACTTTATATTTGTCAGAAATACTGGAGTCTAATGGCTTAAAACCTCGTTTTGCGGCGTAGCCTTCGCCTACTTCTAATGCTTTTTTAAGGAGTTGCGCTTCATGCTTTACGTGCTTCATCGTCACCCTCTCAACATTTTAAATTAAACCCAAAGCCCGAATTTTTCCTCACACCTAGTTCACATTATTCATAAGTGAGATATGTGGAAACATCAGTTATCGTGTTGTTCACTCTCAATAATGTCTTGAATTGAATAAGGATGCAACTTAATACAAATGTTATCTTTTTTGAATGCAATGGTTGGGTTAGGTAGGCGTTCGTGCTCGCCACTAGGGCTACTGAGTTTTACTTTTACTTTGGTTTCATTGTTTAAATGAGGAGCCAGTTGCGGAGCAAGAAATAAAACATCTTCGACCAGTTGTTCGCAACTTTGTGCTTTGCTAGGGATCACCAGTTCTATATGTTCCCAGCCTTCCTGCGGATACGCTTTGCCACTAGGATAGGGTAATTCAATACAAGGTACTGATAATGTACCTAACATCAAAGGCTCATCCAGTTTTATGATCAGTATAGGGCGGCCGTTAATGACGTTTTCTGAGATTATCGTTCCTTTATCAGAGAAAAAGTTTCTAAGTTGATCACCCAAAGCAACGGAATTGACTCTAATGGCAGTGTGATCACATTCCAAGTTTAGATCGGATAAGCCAAGTTCTTGTGTAAATTTAAGGATCTTGCGACAAAAATCATTCCAATCATGTGTCATTAATGTGGCGAACATAAGTAGCTACGAAATAGTAAAATATTAATGGTATTATCTCTTAATCCGCACAAGTTCGTCATTAGGTTATGGAAAATAAACAGACCGAGAGTTCAGATCTTCAATTAACGTTACGAAAAGTCATATTTGGCACTGATACTTTTGCTGGCAGGGTATTTGATATCGGTTTAATTGTCTGCATTATTGCCAGTGTTTCCTTATTACTCCTTGATACGATAGATGCCGTAAATCAGCAATATGGTGAATTATTTCGCATTTTAGAATGGGGCTTCACTGTCGCTTTTACTATTGAGTATGGCTTACGCCTGTATTGCAGTTCGAATCGATGGTCTTATTTCAGAAGTTTTTACGGTGTAGTGGATTTACTTTCGATTTTACCAAGTTATTTAATGCTTATTTTCCCTGGCGCAAGCTTTACTTTAGTTATCAGAGTATTGCGTTTATTTAGAGTGTTTCGAGTTTTAAAGTTGATTCGTTACCTAAGTGAAGGCAACCTTTTACTTAGGGCTATGCTACAGTCGTCACGCAAAATTTTTGTGTTTTTCTTTTCGGTGAGCTTAATCATTCTAGTGCTTGGTGCAATCATGTACGAGGTTGAAGGGCCTGAGAATGGTTTTACTTCTATCCCCACATCGATTTACTGGACGGTTGTGACCATTACTACGGTAGGCTATGGTGATATCACGCCTCATACTCACCTTGGTAAAGGGATTGCGGCATTTACCATGTTATTAGGGTATTCCATCATTGCTATTCCAACGGGCATTCTGACGGCTGAAATATCTCAAGAAATCGGTAAGCACAGAGATTTACGCAGTTGCAGTAATTGTTCCACCACCGGTCATGAAACCAAAGCTCACTACTGTTATAACTGTGGTGCAGAATTGCAAGAGATTTAAAGAGGACTGAAAATGTCACAAGCAAAGTTTGTGGAAGGCTCAATCATGCGTCACATCTGGGTGATGACGTCCACGGCTACCATTGGTATTTCTACACTATTTTTAGTCGATTTATTAGATATTTATTTTTTAAGTTTATTGGGTGAACAAGAGTTAGCGGCAGCTGTAGGCTATGCCGGTACTATTACCTTTTTCACCACTTCAATAGGTATTGGGCTGGCGATAGCTATGGGCGCAACCGTATCAAAGGCGCTTGGTGCAAAACGTAAGGATGATGCCAAGCGATTAATGATGAGTGCGTCAGCCATTACCGTCATAACCAGTTTGATTATTACTGTGATAGTAACCTTTTTGATCCCCGATTTGGTTTCTCTTATTGGGGCAAAAGGCAGAACAGCTGAACTTGCTGAAAGCTATTTGTACATATTGATCCCGTCAATGCCAATCATATGTTTAGCTATGGCATTAGGTGCCGCATTGCGCGCTGTTGGTGATGCCAAACTTTCTATGATGTCTACAATTGCTGGTGGTTTAGTTAATGCGATATTAGATCCTATCTTCATCTTTGCATTGGGCATGGGTATTGAAGGTGCAGCAGTGGCTTCGGTTATGGCGCGAATTGCGGTATTAGCGATTTCTTACCGAGGTGTGTTTGTTAAACACCAGCTCGGAACTCATCTTACTATTCCTGAACTTAAAAAAGATTTTGCTCCTATTTTTGCCATCGCTGGCCCCGCTATGCTAACCAATGTCGCAACGCCAATCGGTAATGGTTATGTGACAAAAGCGGTTGCAGAGTTTGGTGATGCTTATGTTGCTGGCTGGGCGGTTATCGGACGGATTATTCCGGTTGCATTTGGGATGATTTTTGCGCTATCTGGAGCAATAGGACCAATCGTTGGACAAAATTTTGGCGCAAAAAAGTTTGATAGAGTAAGGCAGGCACTCACCAATGCGTTGCAATTCAGTTTTGTGTATATTCTGGCAGTGTCGATTTTAGTATTTCTGTTGCAAGATTATGTGATTGTCGGCTTTAAGCTGGGTGGGGACAGCGCTGAGTTAGTGAGTTTCTTCTGCTCATTTATTGCCGTAAGTTTCGTATTTAACGGAGCTTTGTTTGTGGCAAATGCTTCGTTTAATAACTTGGGTAAACCTAAGTATTCCACCTTTTTTAATATAGGTAAGGCAACACTTGGTACTATTCCGTTTGTTTATGTAGGGGCTCACTTCTGGGGTGTTGGAGGTGTACTCGTTGGACAAGTTGTTGGTGGTGCTATTTTTGCCTTAATAGCGGTTTGGGTAGCTTATCGTCACATCAACAATGTTGAAAAAGAGCAAACGGTTGAAGAAGATGATACAGAGGTAATGACAAGCTCAGCTAACCCATTATCATCTTCCTGTACTCAAATGGGGCAGCTATGCGAAGAAGAAGGCACTACACCTCAGGCTGAGCCTCAACCTGATTGTCGTCGTTAGCTATGGCTGTGTCAGCTTGTTGTTCCGCTTCAAGCTTGGCACGCTCAGCTTTAGAAATGTAGCGTGGCTTTTTAGAATTGTTTTCGCCGCCACACTTAACCTTGTTTGATTTGGCTTTAGCGCGTTTGGCGATCTTCTTATTGATTTTTTGACGTTTGTTCATGCTTTGCGGTTTCCAATGCTTGGATAATTTCTTCAGTGGTTTTGAAAATTCTTAATGTACGAAAGAGCTCTTTAGCTTCAGGGTACTGACGGTTTAAATAGCTGAACCACTGTTTAATACGGGAAGGATAATAGCAAGACTTACGACCTTCAAGTTCCTTTTCACTGTACTTCAGCATTAAGTCTAATGCCTGTGGCCAAGAATAAGCCGGATTATCGGTTTTAATCTCTTCTGCTAAATTGGGAAGGGAAATGGCACCTCGTCCAACCATTACGTCAGTACAACCTGTTTGCTCCATACAACGAAGTGCATCTTGTTTATTCCAAATTTCACCATTGGCTATAACAGGTATTGGGAGCTTTTGATTGATATCGGCAATGTACTCCCAATAAGCGGGTGGTTTGTAACCATCAACTTTACTCCTTGCATGTACTGCAAGCTCAGTTGCTCCTGCCTCATAAATAGCCAACGAATTTTCCATATATTGGCTTTTATCTTCAAATCCTAGGCGAATTTTAGCTGTTACAGGATGTTCTTGTGGGACGGCCTGACGCACCGCTTTGACAATATCATGGACTAAGTTGGGTTCATTTAATAAAACCGCACCACCTTTATTGCGATTTACAATTTTCGCCGGGCAACCAAAGTTGATGTCTACACCATGAGAGCCTAACTCAATGGCTCTTAAGGCATTTTTGGCTAACACTTCAGGGTTTTGACCCAACAGTTGTATTTTTACAGGTGTACCCGAAGAGGTATAGCCACCGTTCAAAAGCTCAGGACACAATTTAATGAATACTTTTTCGGGCAATAATTGATCTACAACACGAACAAATTCAGTTACCATGAGGTCGTAGGGGTTTATCGCGGATAAAATGTCCCGCATCAAATCGTCTACTACCCCTTCCATCGGGGCCAAAATTACTCTCACTAGGTTGCCTTAAACATATACTACAAGCGGAACAGGGCTGAATTGTACCCTTAGTTTATGTATATAGGTAGGTATAAATTATGGTGTCGAATAGCTCCTATTTCAGTTGTCTATAATTACTTATGTGCACTCAAAGCATTGTATTTCTATGATTGTGAATTAGGCTACAAGTTGTTCGATTGGAAAAATTTAGTAAATTAAATGAAATTCTATTGGTACCTATCAGGTCATATTACGCAAGTCCGCTATGTTACCTTTTGGTATCAACGATTTTATAATTTTATTAAGAGAGGGAAGAGATATGAGTTCTGTTAAAAAGACTGCAGTTGCAGCTGCACTAGGTACTGTTGTAATGGGTTCTGCTTTTGCAGCTCAAGCTGGTCAAGCTGGAACTTTTGGCTTTGAAGAACTTCAACAAGGTTACCAAATTGTAGCTGCTGATGAAGGTAAGTGTGGTACTGGCAAATGTGGCAGCAAAGCTGAAAAGAAAACCCACGAAGGTAAGTGCGGCGAAGGCAAGTGTGGTGGTTCTGATGCTAAGAAACAGCACGAAGGCAAATGTGGCGAAGGTAAATGCGGCACTAAAGCTGATAAGAAAGCACACGAAGGCAAGTGTGGTGAAGGTAAGTGCGGCGGCAAAGCTGAAAAGAAAGCCCACGAAGGCAAATGTGGTGAAGGTAAATGCGGCGAAGGTAAGTGCGGTTCTAAAGCTGACAAAAAAGCCCACGAAGGTAAATGTGGTGAAGGTAAATGCGGTACTAAATAACTTGTACCTATCCTAGGGCACGCCCTAATGTTTACCCAAGGCCGGCATTTGCTGGCCTTATTTTTCTCAAAAAGTATTATTCTGAATGAAGAGCATTCAAAATAGTGCTAAGGAAGAGATGATGTCTATACAAAGTCATAATTTAGTGGGATTAGGTCTTCGTCGAGAAATGCTTGACGAATTTTGTGAGGCTACCCCAGAGCAAATAAACTTTTTTGAAGTTGCACCTGAAAATTGGATGACAATGGGAGGGAAGTTCGGTCGTCAGTTCCGTGAACTCACGGAAAAACACACTTTTTATTGTCACGGTTTATCGCTTTCAATTGGCAGCCCTGAGCCGTTAGACACTCAGTTTGTTCAAAATGTAAAAAGCTTCTTAGATCTCCATAATATCGATATTTACTCTGAACACTTAAGCTATTGTTCTGGCACAGGACATATGTATGACTTGATGCCTATCCCATTTACAGAAGAAGCCGTTCGTCACGTGGCTGCTCGTATTAAGCAAGTTGAAGACATTACAGAGCGTCCTTTTATTTTAGAAAATGTTTCTTACTACGCTGCACCTGGCTCTGAAATGACTGAGCTGGAATTCGTCAACGCAGTACTCAATGAAGCCGACTGTAAACTGCTACTGGATGTGAATAATATCTATGTAAACTCCATTAATCATGGTTATGACGCGAAAACCTTTTTAAGAAACATGCCAACAGAGCGCATCGCATATTTGCATGTGGCGGGTCATTATGTCGAAGATGTCGACCTTATTGTTGATACCCATGGTGCTGATATTATTCAACCTGTGTGGAAGTTACTGCAAGAGTGTTATGCCATTCATGGCGTCCACCCAACACTGCTAGAACGTGACTTTAATATTCCTTCAACCGAAACCTTGCTTAAAGAAATAGATCAAATTCATGCCATTCAGCAAGCAACGACAGAGCAAAGAAGGAGTGCATGATGCAGTTTATCGATGTGCAAAATGAATTTATGGCATTTATTCGTGATCCTTCACGTCCGTTACCAGAAGGTATGACGGAAAAACGGATGAAGGTGTATAGCGATTTATTTTTTAATAATGTTCACGGTTTTGTGAGCAATGGGTTTCCAGTTCTTCGAACCTTATATAGTGAAGACGATTGGAATGAAATCGTACGAGATTTCTTTATCAATCACGATTGTCATACTCCTATATTTGCTGAAATCGCCGAAGAGTTTTTAGTCTTTCTGCAAACCGAATATCAGATGAAAGACAGAGATCCCGTTTTTATGTTAGAGCTGGCTCATTATGAGTGGCTTGAATTAGTCGTATCGATTGCTCAGTCACAAAGAAGTCTTCAACACTTAGCATCTGAAAGTATTCAACAATTGCCACTGTGTTTGTCCGATTTTGCTCGAATCGCTCAATATTCCTATGATGTTCAGCATATCGACGAAGATTATCAGCCTACAGAACCGTTAGAAGTACCTTCGTTTTTCTGTGTTTATCGAGACTTGGAAGAACAAGTAAAGTTTCTTACGTTAACACCGTTAACTGCACAGGTGCTTTCCTATATTCAGCAAGCTGAAACCACCAACTTCACAGAGCTTGTGAATTGGCTTTCGGAAATTTACCCACAAATGTCACCAGAAAGTATTGAGCAAGGTTGTTTACAGTTATTAGGGCAAATGGCTGAAAAAGATATTGTTATGACTCGATAACTTTCCTTCTTCTGATGGATAAAAATAAAACCCTACTTTCTGTGGGTTTTTGGGGGGAGGATTAACAGGTAGAATGCGGCAAAAATTGATCTAGATCATAAAAATAAGCATTCTGGGAAGCATTATGAGCAGTAACGAGCCGTTTAAAGATCCATTTAATATTCTTCACTTCATTGGTTTCTTATGTGTGTTGTTATTACCAACACTGCCAGCGTCATTAACTTGGTTAAAGATGTCAGGCATTTTGTAAGTGCAATGAAAGGCTAGACCTAAAAGCTCACGCATGTCGTGAGCTTTTTTGTGATTTAGCCCCCCGAAAAAATATGAGAGTAGGCAGTAACCCCGCGCTCCCGCTATAATTCCCCCTTTGTCTATGATGTACAGTGGTTAGACGTTACATGGATTCTTTACTCGAAAAAATATATCACGATGTCACTCCCTTAATTGGCAAAGGCAAGGTTGCAGACTATATTCCTGCTTTGGCTAATGTTGATCCCAACCAGTTTGGAATCGCCATTTGCAGCAATGATGGCACAATAGATACCTTAGGTGATGCTCATAAACCATTTTCGATTCAAAGTATTTCCAAAGTGTTTAACTTAATTCTTGCTCTTGAGTTGAAAGGAGAAGAATTATGGACACGGATAGGACGTGAGCCTTCAGGTTTGCCATTTAATTCATTGGTTCAGCTTGAGTATGAACATGGTATTCCCAAAAATCCGTTTATCAATGCGGGTGCGCTGGTGGTTTCTGATGTAAACCAAACCCACTTTGCATCACCAAGAATTGCGGTAAGAGAGTTTGTAAAAAAGCTATCGGGTAATCCAAGTATTCAAATTGATAAAGTAGTTGCCGATTCTGAGTTTGAATATCGAGCCCGAAATGCGGCGATGGCGTATCTGATGAAATCATACGGTAATTTCAATAACGACGTTGAAAATGTGCTTTACAGCTATTTTTGTAATTGTGCCATTACCATGTCCTGTGTCGATTTAGCGAAAGCGGTAAACTTTTTAGCCAATAGAGGGTACAGTAATATTCTGAAAAAGCAGGTGCTTACTGAAAACCAAACTCGGCAAGTAAACTCGCTTTTGGCTACTAGCGGTATGTATGATGAAGCGGGCAGCTTTGCTTACAAAGTAGGCCTGCCTGGTAAAAGTGGCGTAGGTGGTGGCATTATTGCTATTGTTCCGGGTAAGTTTTCGATTTGTGTCTGGTCGCCAGCATTGAATGATGCGGGTAACTCTTTAGCAGGTGGTGCTGCTCTTGAATCTATGACCAAGCATATTGGCTGGTCCATTTATTAAAGTAAAAGGAAACAAGGTGCTAAAACGAGGATTATTTGCAGCCGTAGGTTTGCTCTCTGTGGCTTTAGGTGTTTTAGGGATTTTTCTGCCCTTACTGCCGACTGTGCCGTTTATTTTATTCGCCTTGTATTGTTTTGCTCGTTCAAGCCAAAGACTGCATAATTGGTTATTGAATCATCCTTGGTTCAGAGAGGCGATAGCCGACTGGCAGCAACACAAGGGGCTAAGGAAAAGCATTAAGAAGCGCGCACTGGTGTTATCAGCTCTTAGCTTTATGGTGAGCATTATTATCGTTCCGTTGCTTTGGGTTAAAGGCTTGTTATTGATTATGGCAACGTGCTTACTGACTTATCTGTGGCGTTTGCCGACACTGCCCGAGCGTTAAATAACCGATAATCACTCATTTTGTGACCTATTCCGATTAATATTGAGTGAGGTGAGTTGCAATACACATCGATCCACACTAACATTTGTCGGCAATTGAGGCCCTGTTCAAAATCTTATTCTGCGAAAAGCAAAAATAATAAGATGATTGCATAGGGCTTTTTTATTTTGTTTCATGGAAACAACCAAAAGAGAATTTAAGTGAAGTTGCTATGACTACTGAAACCTTAGCCTATATAAAGCAAAGCATTAAAACCATTCCTGATTATCCAAAAGTGGGCATCATGTTCCGTGATGTAACTAGTCTTCTTGAAGACGCTAAAGCGTATCAGGCTACCATCGCCTTACTGGTAGAAAAATACAAGTCAATGGGCTTTACCAAGGTTGTAGGTACAGAAGCTCGTGGCTTCTTGTTTGGTGCTCCTTTAGCACTTGAGCTAGGTATTGGTTTTGTACCCGTTCGTAAGCCAGGTAAACTTCCTCGCGCCACCATCTCTCAAGATTATGAACTAGAATACGGTACAGATACGCTAGAAATTCACACTGATGCTATCGTTGAAGGTGATAAAGTATTAGTGATTGATGATCTACTAGCCACTGGTGGTACGATTGAAGCGACCGTTAAGTTGATCCGTGAGCTAGGTGGTGAAGCCAAGCACGCTGCGTTTGTTATTTCATTGCCAGATCTTGGTGGTGAGCAGCGTTTAGAAGCGCTTGATTTAGAAATCTACAAATTGTGTGATTTCGACGGCGAGTAATTCGTCCAATAGATTTAAAATACTTCAAAGGATTGAAGGCTGTGATCGTCGAGGGTGTTAAAAATGAGCATCCTCGTTGATTACGAGTTACGACTCTGGTTTACGCATTAATAGCATGTTATCTTGCCCATAATAGTAAACCAGAGGATTTGCCTTAATCAAAAGGGCAAGTAGGGAGATACATGTCATATCAGGTGTTAGCCAGAAAATGGCGCCCTGCCACATTTGAGCAAGTCGTGGGTCAAGCTCATGTACTTAACGCATTAGTCAATGCGCTCACCCAGCAACGTCTTCACCATGCCTATTTATTTACAGGAACTCGCGGAGTGGGTAAAACCAGTCTGGCTCGCCTGTTTGCTAAAGGTTTGAACTGTGAAACAGGCGTAACGGCAACTCCGTGTGGACAGTGCGACAGCTGTGTTGAAATCGCTCAAGGACGTTTCGTTGACTTGATTGAAGTGGATGCCGCTTCAAGAACCAAAGTCGATGATACCCGTGAGATCTTAGATAATGTGCAGTATCGACCAACCCGAGGTCGTTATAAAGTTTATCTTATCGATGAAGTTCACATGCTTTCTCGTAGCAGTTTTAATGCGCTACTAAAAACGCTAGAAGAACCACCAGAGCACGTGAAGTTCTTATTAGCGACCACAGACCCTCAAAAGTTACCCATCACTGTTCTGTCTCGTTGCTTGCAGTTCAATTTGAAGAGTTTGACTCAGGATGACATCAGTAATCAGCTGAAATATGTGCTTGAGCAAGAGCAACTCAAACATGAGCAAGAAGCGTTAACACTACTAGCTAAAGCCGCAAATGGCAGTATGCGTGATGCTCTTAGCTTAACCGACCAAGCCATAGCATTTGGCGGTGGCGAAGTGATGTTAACACAAGTTCAAACTATGCTAGGCAGCATAGACGAACGTCATGTCATTGGTTTGCTTCAAGCTTTATGCAAAGCTGATGTCACCGAATTAATGACAGCCACAGCTAAGGTCATCAGCTTTGGTGCAGAGCCAGAAGAAGTGCTTAGAAGTCTGTTGGAACTGTTACATCAAATAACGCTTACTCAATTTGCGCCAGCTGCCTCTCAGCTTTCACTGTACGCGGAGCAAATTAAAGCCTTTGCTGAGCAATTGTCGCCAGAGCAAGTACAGCTTTATTATCAGATCTTACTTTCTGGTCGAAAAGAATTACCTTATGCTCCAGACCCTAAATCGGGTTTAGAGATGGCGCTACTCAGAGCAATTGCCTTTGTACCGCAGGCGCCAGTGACGAAATGGGAAGCTAAGCAAGCTGATGATTCACAGGTTTCTATTCCAGAGCCTGTAAAAGTTGAAGTTTCCAAAACTCCAGCGGTTCCAACGCAAACTGAATCAACAGTTGTTGCCCAACAGCAACAAACTAAGGTTAAAGTTGAAGCTCACGAGTTAGAAGCCGAGCAAGCTTTATTGATTAGCCAAGCAGAAAGCCAAGGTTATCAGTCTCAAATGGCTGATGTACCTCCGATTGAACTTGAAGCTGTAAATGCGGCTATGCAATCAATGGAGACAATGCAAGATGATGGTTTTGTTCCAGTTAATGAGCAGCCTCAAGGTATTATCGAGCCAACTATAGTTGACTCTAATCAAGCTAATACGGTACTCGTACCAGAACAGTCTCAAGAACAAAGTTCGGTAGAGTCATCCTGTGATGATCCGCTAGATCAAATATTGTCATCACGAGACGCTTTATTGTTTGATCTAAAGTCGGAACAAGAAGAAGAGGACGCTTCAGCAAAAAAGGCTGAACCTCGAAGCAAACGCAGTTTGTCTGTGGAGAGGAAACCTGTAGCCAAAACGCAAGAAACACCGAGTGAAGTAATACCTGAGCCAGTAGCTAAGGCAATACCTGAAGATACTCCCCTTGGGAAGAGCCTGTTGTAGAGCAGGCAAACGTTGAAACTGTAGAACCGGAATCGATTGCCCCTAAAGAGCCTGAAGTTGTTGAACAGCCTCAATACCAAGTGACAGAAGTGACTGGTGATGCTACAGACTTATACTGGTATAAATTAATGTCAGTACTAGAGCTCGGTGGGCGAATTAGGCAGTTAGCGGTAAATTCTGTGTGTCTCGACTTTTCAGAAAACCTGCAACTATTACTCAAACCTGATCAAAAGCACCTTGCGGCTCCAGTAGCCATAGAACAACTGAAGACAGAGTTGGAAAAGTATTTAGACCAAGCTGTTACTTTGAATGTTGAAGTTGGGGTTGATGATAAAAGAGAGACACCACTGGAAATTCGTAAACGTTTTCATCAGTCATTGCTGCAGGAAACTGAACAGTTGCTCAACCAAGACGAACATGTTTCTTGGTTAAAACAGAACATGGGAGCAAGTTTAAACATTGATAGCTTAGGCTTTCCACGAGAAAAAATGCTGGCGAAAGCTGAGAGCATAGCCAAATTAGATTTTAATAGTGCCAAAAATTAAGTAACATTGGCGCCAATATATCAACAGACCTTAGAGAAGAATTGTATGTTTGGAAAAGGTGGAATGGGCAACTTAATGAAGCAAGCCCAAATGATGCAAGACAAAATGGCAAAAATGCAGGAAGAAATCGCACGTATGGAAATTACGGGTGAATCTGGTGCAGGTCTTGTAAAAGTAACCATGACAGGTAACCACAACGTTCGTAAAGTTGAAATCGATCCTAGCCTTCTAGAAGATGACGACAAAGAAATGCTAGAAGATTTGATTGCCGCTGCTTGTAACGATGCAGCTCGCCGTGTTGAAGAAAATCAAAAAAGCAAAATGGCAGAAGTAACAGGTGGCATGCAGATGCCTCCGGGCATGAAAATGCCGTTTTAAAGCTTTTCTGCAACGACAGTTATACTTTTTTATCATGTTTTTAAGCCCACATTGTGGGCTTTGTTATGTAAGGCTATCTCTTAATGATGAAATTCAGCCCTCTTGTTGATGAGCTTATACAATCTTTACGTTGTTTACCGGGTGTCGGCCCTAAGTCGGCACAGCGCATGGCGTTTCAGTTACTTGAGCGCGAACGTTCTTCTGGTGCGCATCTAGCCGATACGTTGGCAAAGGCGATGCGTGAAGTAGGGCATTGTCAGTCTTGCCGTACATTTACTGAAGAAGAAAAATGTACCATTTGCGCCAGTAACAAACGTGGTAATTCAGAAACCATCTGTGTGGTAGAAACACCTGCTGATGTATTAGCGGTTGAGTCGGGTGGACATTACTCTGGTCGTTATTTTGTTTTACTTGGGCATTTATCCCCTCTTGATGGTGTTGGGCCTGATGAGTTAGGACTGGATTTACTCGAGCAGCATTTAGCTTCAGGTGATATAAAAGAGCTTATTTTGGCGACCAATCCAACGGTAGAGGGTGATGCAACAGCACATTTTATTGGTGACATAGCTGCAAGATATGAAGTGAAAGTCAGCCGAATTGCTCACGGTGTTCCTGTTGGTGGTGAGCTGGAATATGTAGATAGCACAACATTAGCATTATCATTTACTGGGCGAAGAAGTTTGTAAGTGATCAAGGAGTTAAATTTACTTAATTTGGCTTAATTTTGGTTTTTGCTGAGTTATATTTATGGTGAGTTTAAATTATGGTTTAAAGCAATGATTTGTTCAGAAAGAGCTTCGGAGGCTCGCTTCCACTTTTATGTCGATGAAAAGTGGGAGTTTATTCCAGAAAATGATCCTGTCGGTGTATTTAAAACCCTCCCGCCTGAAGCTGTAGATGACGGTGTTATATTCGTTTTTGAAGGTGTTGTCACTGATGGAGCTGAAAGAGTTTACACTCTCATGCTACCTGAGTTCTATGAATATCAAACATATTTTAGAAGTGAATTGCTTACCTATTTTTTAAACGACATTGAAGTTCGAAATGTTCATATTCAAAGAGAGTCTAAGCCACAATATTATCATTTTAGTGACTTTGTAATAGCCCCCACTCTTACAGAACAAAATACCAGTAAAGACATTCAAGACGTCCAATTTGAGTCTAAGTTAGCTGAGTTTGTAAAAAAACTGTAGACTAATACTTCAACTTTGAACGACTCGATAGGAGAGTTAGAAGATTCAATTACAGGGTTCCATCATAGATGCATTTGCAAGTTTTACGATATGAACTTAAAAGATCAAAGTAAACAGTTTCTCAATGATTTGATCTAGTTACTTTAATTAGATGCATTTATTTAGAAAAACTCACCAATCATCTTTATTCTTAATTTTTCCTCTTGAAATGAAAAAAACATCCCCCATCTATTAATTATTAGATTTTTAGAGCGGCTGTAGCCGTATAGTTTTTAGTTTCAAAAGGGTTTATTCATGTCTCAGCAAGAAACTCATGGTTTTCAAACCGAAGTAAAACAGTTACTCCAACTCATGATCCACTCTTTGTATTCAAACAAAGAGATCTTCTTACGTGAGCTTGTCTCAAACGCGGCGGATGCAGCAGATAAATTACGTTATAACGCTTTAACCAATGATGCTTTATATGAAGGCAACGGAGAGTTACGTGTTCGTGTAAGTGCGAACAAAGAGTTAGGTACAGTTACCATTGAAGATAACGGTATTGGTATGACTCGCGATGGTGTGATTGAGCACTTAGGTACCATTGCTAAATCAGGTACTGCTGAGTTCTTCTCTAACTTATCGGGTGATGCCGCTAAAGATTCACAACTGATCGGTCAGTTTGGTGTTGGTTTCTATTCCGCTTTTATCGTTGCTAAGAAAGTAACGGTTGAGACTCGTGCCGCTGGTCATGGCGCTGACGAAGGCGTTAAGTGGGAGTCAGAAGGTGAAGGTGAGTTTTCGGTAGAGAACATCTCTAAAGAAGATCGTGGTACTAAGATCACTCTTTTCCTACGTGACGAAGAAAAAGAATTTGCTGATGACTGGCGTTTGAAGTCTATCATCACCAAGTACTCAGATCATATCTCAATCCCTGTTGAAATGTGGGAAGAAGGTCAGCCTGAATCTGAAGGTCCTGACGGTGAAAAAATTGCTGCCACCGAAGGTGAGTGGAAAGGCATGAACAAAGCCACTGCGCTTTGGACTCGCAATAAATCGGACATCACTGACGAAGAGTACAACGAATTCTACAAGCATGTATCTCATGACTTTACTGATCCACTATTATGGGCGCACAACCGTGTAGAAGGTAAGCACGAGTATACAAGCCTGCTATATATTCCATCTAAAGCCCCTTGGGATTTATGGAATCGTGACGCTAAGCAAGGGCTAAAACTGTTTGTTCAGCGCGTATTTATTATGGATGACGCTGAATCATTCATGCCTTCATACCTTCGTTTTGTTAAAGGCTTGATTGACTCAAATGATTTACCACTAAACGTGTCTCGTGAAATCTTGCAAGACAACAAAGTGACTCAATCTATGCGAAGCGGTATCACTAAGCGTGTATTGGGTATGCTTGAAAAACTAGCGAAAAATGACGCTGAAAAGTACCAACAGTTCTACGCTGAATTTGGTCAAGTGCTGAAAGAAGGCCCTGCTGAAGATTTCGCTAACAAAGAGCGCATCGCTGGCTTACTTCGTTTCTCTTCTACCAACGAAGATTCATCAGCGCCAACCACATCGCTTGAGCAGTACATCGAGCGTATGAAAGAAGGTCAGGACAAGATTTACTATATTGTTGCGGATAGCTATGAAGCTGCGGCTCACAGTCCACACCTTGAGCTACTTCGTAAGAAAGGCATCGAAGTTATCTTGATGCACGATCGCATTGATGAGTGGTTAGTAAATCACTTAAATGAGTTTAAAGAGAAGAAACTGCACTCTGTAACTCAGGGCGATCTAGAACTGGGTGACTTAGAAGACAAAGAAGAAAAAGAAGCTGCTGAAAAGCTTGCTGCTGATTCTGAAGCGTTAGTTAAGCGCGTTAAAGACGTACTTGCTGATAAAGTGAGTGATGTAAAAGTGACGACTCGTCTAACTGATACTCCTGCTTGTGTGGTTACTGGTGAGGGCGAAATGTCTACTCAGATGATCAAATTAATGGAAGCTGCTGGTCAAGAAGTACCTGAAGTTAAGCCATTATTTGAGATCAATCCAGAACACCCTCTAATGGAGCGTCTGGATCAAGAGCAAGACGAGCAAGCCTTTGCTGATTGGGCGAACTTGTTACTGCAACAAGCTCAACTTTCTGAAAAAGGCAGCCTAGCCGATCCATCAAACTTCATTAAGTTGATGAACCAAATGCTAGTTGCTAGCTTGAAATAGTTGGCAATAGAGTGAGGCGGGATTTCCCGCCTTATTTTTTATCCGAAATTAGATTCGGTGTATAAATGGGATCGTTATGTCAAACATCATTGCCCTAACTAAAGAAAACATTCAACAAGTTGTCGATGCTTCTAAAGAGCATTTGGTCGTGATGGTCTTTACCTCACAACAGCAACAGGAAACCTTGGCATTTCAACAAGAAATGCAAACCATTGCCACTGAAAATAGCAGTCGTTTCATTTTGGCGACCGTAGATTGCGATACCCAAATTGAAATTGCACAGTATTTTCAAATTCAATCACTGCCGACAACCTTGCTGTTAAGCAAAGGTCAGCCAATTGACGGTTTTGCGGGTATTAAGCCTCGTCCTGAAGTTCTTGAAGTACTGGAAAAGCATTTACCGGCACAGTGGCAACTGAACTTGGCGCAGGCTAAGCAAATTTTGGCGAATGAAGCTCGTAGTACAGAAGACGTGACTCAAGCTTTAGAATTGCTAAAAGCGGCATATCAAGATTCGCAGGTTGCAGAAGTTGCTTTAGCTTTCGCAGATGCGTCATTGCTTGTTGGTGAAGTGGCACAAGCTGAAACTCTACTAGCAAGTATCGGTTTAGCCGATCAAGACAGTTACTACCATAGTTTGATGGCGAAATTAGATTTGGCTAAAGATGCGGCTGATACGCCAGAGATCAGAGAGCTTCAACAAGCTTTTGAATCTAACCCTACAGATTTAGCGGTTTTGATGAATCTAGCCAAAGCATTACATCAAGTGAATCGTAATGAAGAAGCGCTGGATTTACTATTTGCTGTGCTTCAGAAAGATATATCGGCTCAAGATGGTGAAGTTAAGCATGTGTTTATGGAAATCTTAACGGCGATTGGTCAAGGAAACACATTGGCTAACCAATATCGTCGTCAACTGTATACCTTGTTGTACTAGTTTCCGACTGACTAGTTATGTTCAAAAAGTGGGTGACTCTTCTCATATGAGGTCAGATGTGCGAAGATCACCGTTTCTTAATATTCACATGCCCGTTTTTAACTAGGGGCTGTTTATCTTTAAGGATGAAAAACCATCTCGAAAGATAAACAGCCCCTAATACAAATTCAAATTGTCACGGGTATCAATGCGAAAGAGGATTCTTGCAATGCGCATTATTCTATTAGGCGCTCCAGGTGCCGGTAAGGGAACGCAGGCTCAGTTCATCATGGAAAAGTATGGTATTCCACAAATTTCGACTGGAGACATGCTGCGTGCTGCGATTAAAGCTGGAACAGAGCTTGGCTTAGAAGCAAAAAAAGTGATGGATGCAGGTCAACTGGTGTCTGATGATTTGATCATTGGCTTAGTAAAAGAGCGTATTGCTCAAGATGACTGTGCAAAAGGTTTCTTACTTGATGGTTTCCCTCGTACTATTCCACAAGCTGATGCGATGACGGAAAATGGCATTGATGTTGATTACGTTATTGAAATTGACGTGCCTGACGAAGAAATCGTTAAACGTATGGGCGGACGTCGTGTTCACCCAGGTTCTGGTCGTGTTTACCACGTGGTTTACAATCCACCTAAGCAAGAAGGTAAAGATGACGTAACGGGTGAAGACCTAGTGATTCGTCCTGATGACGAAGAAGCAACAGTTCGCAAGCGTTTGACCATTTATCATGATCAAACTAAGCCACTGGTTGACTACTACACCAAAGTTGCTGAAACAACCAAAACTGAATACCACAAGTTTGACGGTACTAAGTCAGTTTCTGATGTAAGCACTGAATTGGCTACAGTTTTAAAATAAACGTTTTAAAATGTTGAATGAAAAGCCTGCCATTGAGCAGGCTTTTTTGATCTATTAAATGTCCCGTCCTGAAATGTGTTTACACATTTAGGACTTATTATGACAAACCCAGATCCTACCTATATAAAACGTACACAACGTGATTATTCATTAGGCTTTAAATTGCAGGTTGTTGCAGCTGTTGAAAAAGGTGATATGACCTATAAGCAAGCTCAAAAAATCTATGGTATCCAAGGTCGCTCAACAGTACTTACATGGTTGAGAAAACACGGTAAGCTAGATTGGTGTCAACCACCGAAAATAACCATGTCTAAATCACCTAAAGCCAAAGAAACACCAGCTCAAAAGATTAAGCGCTTAGAGCGAGAGTTGAAGGATGAAAAGTTACGTAACCTATTACTTAATGAAGTCGTCGATATTATTGATGCTGAACATGGTATAGGGTTGCGAAAAAAGCTTATAGCCAAGGAGCAAGAAACCTTCAGGTACAAAAGCAAGTAAGTTTAAGCAAGGCTTGTAAGCTTCTTGGCATGACGAGGCAATCAATTTATCAAAGGGAATATAGAGATAAAAAACGGGCTATCATGTTAGCTCCAGTAAAAAATATGGTGCTAGCGTTACGGCGATTTATGCCACGATTAGGCGGTAGGAAACTGTACTATCTTCTGAAGCCTCAACTTATGGAGGAAGGCATAAAGCTCGGGCGAGATGGCCTATTCGACTATCTGAGGGAAGAACACCTGCTAATTCAACCCAAGCGTAGTTATAGGAAAACGACTAACAGTAAGCATTGGATGAAAAAGCATCCGAATTTGTTAAAGGATTACACGCCACAAAGAGCTGAAGAAGTCTTGGTAAGTGATATCACTTATGTGGAAAGTGATGATGGTGTGCATTATCTCTCGCTTGTCACTGATGCTTATAGTCGAAAAATAATGGGCTATGAATTAAGTGATGGAATGAAAGCGACAGACGTGGTTAAAGCGCTAGATATGGCTGTTAGCCATAGGTGTTATAGACGTAACGCAATTCATCACTCAGACAGAGGGTTACAATATTGCTCTGCTATTTATCAGAATAAACTTAAGCAAAATAATATAATACCCTCAATGACTGATGGTTATGACTGCTATCAAAATGCACTCGCAGAGAGGGTGAATGGTATACTGAAGCAGGAGTTCCTTGTATATCAATGTAAAAATATTGATGAATTAAAGTTGCTCATCGATGAATCAATAGCGATATACAACGATATGAGACCGCATTTAAGTTTAGAGATGAAAACACCGAACCAAGTGCATAAAAAAATCCAAGAGCAAATGCTCTTGGATTTACATTAAAACCGTCAACGTATTTTAGGACGAGACAAAAAATGAAAAATTAGCCATGAATTATCTTTAATTAGGTGCGTTTAGATGTGGTGCTAGAGTTATTAATAACATTCATTTATTTTTTAATAATATGACTACCCGAGTAGAGTCAGTACAACAGTTAGACAACGCATATCTTGAACAGCAGTATTACCTTAGCATTGTGCGCGAGGGATTTGATCAAACTCATGATGCTTTAAAGTTGGGTGAAGCTAGCATTCATATAACATCTGAAATGTCTGTTGCAGAAAGAATGGCTATGAAAGATGACATATTTTTATTTAGAATGCCTTACCTTTCCACTGTGCCTGAAAAAGAAGGTAGCCCGAATCGATTAGGCGCATTTTTTATTGAAGACTCTGGTGATGTACCTATTAAATATGATCAAATACTTGAGCGGTTTGTTTGTATTATCAATCACCCTAATGTGAGAAATAATGCTTACCACTTTCAAGAGTTTCAACGATTACATCCCGAAGCCCAATGTGCTGAATTATGTGGTTTAATTAACGAATTACCTTCCAGTGTTTCTGTGATCGTTTGTCCTGATAGAGAAGATTTAATTGCTGCGTATATACAATCGCTGAAAATTAAAGGTGAAGAAACCAACAAATTTTTCTTCTGCAAAGGGATGTACTTCAAAATTGAACGTCAAGATAATCAGTATCAGGTACAGGTACTCAACCCTGGTTTGTTCTCAAAAGAGGAAGAAGCACAAGCAATCAAAGATCTTTCTGAATGGCTAAATGACGAAGGTACAGAAATTATTTTACGTCGAGCGAAAGTTCAACATAGGCATACTCTATTGATTGATACTAGCTGTTCAATTACGTCTGATGGTAAAGACGTAGCTATGTCAGATACATTTGAATTGATTAACATGGACGATTACCCTGATCTACCAACTGATAGTTTTGAATGGCAAACTAATGTAACCCCCGAGCACTCCGAATGACAATTGTGTTTGTTAGCGGAATAATTAAAACAACCCTTTACCGTTTCATCATTAATTGCCAGTTATGTTTCTGGACATTTTTGAGTAAAGACCTCGAGGGCAGCTACAAATTCTAATTGAAGATATACCGTTAGCTTGCTTTCGTGAATTTGAGTGTGAGTTGAACAAGTTAAGTGTTTTAATTGAAAGGTCTACTATCGAACAGGCTTTGTATATTAGAGTTAATTACTTTATAAGTCAGCGATGAATTATCTTTAATTAGGTGTACTAAATTTCAGTGCTAAACTATTGATAAAAATCACTTTATTAGTTTAGTTATGGCAACATGTTCTGAGTTAACTCAAGCTGTTGATAACACAGAATTTGAGCGAAGCTATTACCATAGTATTATTCACAACGGCCTTGAAAAAACACATGAATCATTAAAAGTTGGTGATGCTTATTTGTGTATAAAACCCAACTTGAAACAAGTTGGACAGCAACTGACTATTTTTGTAGAGGGCTTTGAAACTTCTCCAAGTGCTGTAAGTAGGCGTTTACACCCTCATAAAGCAGAGCGCTATGATCGTTTTAAGCTATCAGAAAGTGCGAAACTCCTTGATCAATATACCTGTATCATCAATCATCCGAATGTAAGAGCCAATGCGCTTCAATTTCAAGCTTTTCACTTACAACACCAATCTAAAAAATGTTCTGAACTGTGTCGTATGGTGAATGAACTTCCATCCAGTGTTAGTCAATCTTTATGCCCTAGTAAAGAAGAGTTAGGTTCTGCTTATTTAGTGTCGCTTAGAGTGAAAGGTGCGGCTAAGACAAGTCAGGCGTTTTATTGTAAAGGCATGCACTTTACTATTAAGCAACAAGGAAGTCGTTACCATGCTACTTTAATAAGTTCTCAACTATCAATTGAGACCGCTAATGAGCAAGCAACTAAAAATTTAATACAGTGGTTAAATGACGAATCATCGTCTGCTTCAATTAAACTAGCTGAACTTGAACATCAACGAGCGTTTTTATTAGATTGCCGCAGTGCTGTCACCACTGCTGATATAGAACCAGCGGGAGCAAACGTATGTACTACTGATGTCGGTGACTTTGAAATTATTAATATGGGAGGAGTGCCTCCATGTGAAGATTGTGTTTTCCCCCAGAGACAAAATTCAGATCATAGAGGCTCGAGTAATGGATTTCCTCCTCTTCTATCTTTCCTTCTCAATAATCAAAGGCAAGAAAGCGGTAGAAGAGACAGAACTTCAAGAATGACTACTCAGTCTCAGGTTCCCCCTCAGCAAAGGCGTACACGTCAAACTAGGAATATAGGTTTTTTATTGGGGCCATTATTACTAGGTGATAGTGGAGGAATGATGGGAGAGGTTCTAACTGCCTCATTAAATTTTTCTTTTCCACAACGAACTCATCCTACTGATAGAGAATTTTCGATAAGTTATATAGGGCGCGATGGGCGTTCAACAATTACAGAAAAGCGAAGCTTGCAGGGATTTATACGGTTAATTGATTCCTATAAGAATGAACACCCACAAGTTGCATTAGAGATAGTATTAAAAATTAAAGGAGAGTTACCGAGACAGCAATATCAAGAGTCGCACTTGGCTGAACTAGAACAAAGTCTTGAGAAAACTGTTGCAGAAAAAATAAAAATACCAGCCTTATTAGTGTATGTTAATAGTATTCCTAATACTGATTTTACACGAGTTCCTGTAGATAGTGAGTGCTGCATACTTTTTCATGATTTAGTAGGAGCTAAAGTGACTGATATCATTGAAATGAGAACTGGTAGCCAAGATGATAACTGGAAACTGACAACAAAAGATAGTGTTGAAAAAATGCTCAGTACTTGGAAGAAAATAACCAATCCATTTTATATGGAAGAAATGACCACGGATCACTTTAGAAAAGTCACGCTCAAAAAGCACTTACGCTAATAGCAATAGCAAAACTGACTTTTCATGTGATAAAATTCGGCAAATTTCACTTTAGGATAGCTTGCTATCACTACAGCTGCATGGATGCATAGATAAGAGAACCGAATATGAAGTTTCCTGGTCAGCGAAAATCCAAACACTACTTTCCCGTTACAACAAGAGATCCACTATTAAAGCAACTCAACCATCAAGCAAACACTGTTAGAACATACATCTGTGGTATCGATCAAACCTTAGTTGATATAGAAGCAAAAGTCGGGGATGAGCTCATTCAGCGTTATGGGTTACCAAAAGGAAATTCGACGCTGATTGACGATGAAAAAGCGGAGCGCTTGTACCAAGAGCTTAAAGCTCAAGATTTGATTAGCGATGAATTTGCAGGTGGGACCATAGGTAATACGGTTCATAACTATTCTATCTTAGCTGATGATCGCTCAGTGTTATTCGGTGTGATGAGTAAGAACATCGAAGTGGGCAGTTACTCTTATCGTTATTTATGCGATACCTCTTCAAAAGTTGACCTTAACTTTCTGCAACCTGTAGAAGGTTCAATGGGCAGATGCTTTACTTTGATTTCAGATTGCGGTGAGCGAACCTTTGCTATCAGTAAAGGGGTAATGGATAAACTTAGCCCTGAATACATCAATAAAGAAATGATCCAAAACAGTTCTGCGCTTGTTTTGACGGCTTACCTTATGAGAGCCAGCAAAGAAGATAGAATGACGGAATCTGCAATGGCGGCGATTGAATACGCCAAAGCAGCAGATGTACCTGTAGTATTGACGTTGGGGACTAAATTTCTAATTGCTGAAGATCCTCTGTGGTGGCAAGACTTTATTAAAGAACATGTCACCATACTTGCGATGAATGAAGATGAAGGCGAAGCATTAACAGGCCACGCTGATCCATTATTGGCAAGTGACGCTGCTCTTGAATGGTGCGATATGGTACTCACTACTGCAGGGCCTGTAGGGCTTTACACTGGTGGTTATACTGAAGAATCACAAAAGCGCGAAACTCGTCACACACTATTGCCGGGCGCTATCCCTGAGTTTAATCGCTATGAGTTTTCTCGCCCTAAGCGTAAACAAGATTGTGAGACGCCGATCAAAGTCTTCGCTCACATCTCTCCTTATATGGGGGGACCAGAGAAAATCCGCAACACCAACGGTGCGGGTGATGGTGCACTTGCTGCATTGCTCCATGATTTGTCTGCAAATGAGTATCACAAAGAGAACGTACCGGGTTCAAGTAAGCACGACACCAACGGATTATGCTACTCCTCATTCTCACAAATTTGTAAGTATGCAAACCGTGTAGCGTTTGAAGTGTTAGCACAACATAGCCCACGTTTATCAAGAGCGTTACCAGAAAGGGAAGACAGCTTAGAAGAAGCGTATTGGGAAAGGTAAGCAGCCACAAAACGTTTATGCGCCCATTATGGGCGCATTTTTATATCAATATAAAGCAAAATAGCGTGATAAGGACAGATAACAGCAGGCTAAACATAACCCCATTTTTTATCATATCTTTCATTTTTACCCTTCCAGAACCAAAGACAATGGCATTGGGTGGCGTGCCAACAGGTAACATAAAAGCCGTACTCGCTGCCATAGCAGCTGGCGCCATCAATAGCTCTGGATTACTTTCAGTTGCGATTGCAGCAGAGGCCATTACTGGCATGAGAAGAGTTGCTGTAGCTGTATTACTGGCAACTTCAGTGAAAAGAGTAACGGCCAGACAGATAATTAAAATCATAACCAATGGGTTTAGATGTGTTAGAGAGTGTAACCATAACGCTAAAGAGTGACTAAGCCCTGAAGTATGAAAGGCATAAGCAATGCAAAGGCCGCTAGCGATGAGTAATAAGACATCCCAAGGGATATCTTTTGCTGTTTTCCAGTTCATGAGTTTGCCATTTTTACCATCAGAAATTACAAACATTGCGATGACAGCGACTAACAAAACTGAGCTTTCTCCTATGTTTGGTAACTTAAGCCAATGGCTCCAGCCACCAAAAGGTGTATGAGTTGTTATCCAAGCAATAATGGTAATACTGAATATCAATAGAGTACGTTTTTCTGCTTTGCTCCAATTCATTGGTTTAATCATGTTCAATCGGATTTCATCATTTATTGTTTTAGTTAACCAATATGCTCCTATGGGAAGTGCGATAAGAACAATTGGCAACCCCATTTTTAGCCAATCGAAGAAATCAAATTCATTGCCCGTTTGCTGCCTGAACATTCCATCGAAGATGATATTTGTTGGCGAACCTAAGATGGTTCCAATGCCACCAATGCTTGCAGCATAAGCAATAGCGATGAGTAATACAGAGTCGCATTTTTTGTTATTTAAGGTATTTAAAATAGCTAAAGTAACAGGAAGCATAACCAAGGTCGCCGCGGTATTTGAAACCCATAAACTTAAAAATGCCGTTGCTGACATAAACCCAAGAACCAGCCCTCTGAAATTATTGGGATTTATTAGTTTAAGAATGAAAAAAGCCATTTTTTCATGAACACCACTCTTCTCTAGTGACTTTGAAAGCATAAATGCAGCCATTAATAACAATACAATGTCATTTCCTAGGAAACTTGCAGCTTGTTGGTGGTCCATAACGTCAAAAGTGGGAAATAAAACAAGTGGAATAAGTGCTGTTATTGGGATAGGAAGCGCGTTAGTCATCCATAGTATTAAGGTAAGAAACGTTATCGAGGCGACAATAGTCGCTTGGTGCTGTAACCCGAGAGTGGTTAACAAAAAATAACATGAGATAGAAAATATTGGTGCACTAATAATTGCCCAAGACTTTAATGTCATTTGAAGTTTGTGGTGGTTGGGGAATTGATAAAATTAAGATTGGTACATAAGTAATCAGTTAGCAAACCAGTCTGATTAAGAAAAGCTGTTAGGGAAGCAAGATGACGAAAAGGGAAGTTTGTCTGAGTGGAAAAACATTTTCCACTCAGACAACATGTGTTACGAATTAACTTGGTCAGTCAGGTTGCCTTTCAGCTTGCCTGCTTCAGGGTTATGGAAGGTTTCTGAGTCAAACTCGCCTTCGGATTTCGCAACAATCAAGGTAACAACACTATCACCCGTTACATTAACCGCAGTTCGAACCATATCGAGTAAACGGTCTACACCAATAATTAACGCAATACCTTCAACAGGAAGACCTACTTGGTTAAGTACCATTGCTAACATGATCAAACCTACTCCCGGAACACCTGCTGTACCAATTGAGGCAAGAGTCGCAGTTAAAATAACCGTTAGGTAGTCAGTAAGCGTTAAATCAATACCAAACACTTGAGCGATAAATACCGTCGCAACGCCTTGCATGATTGCCGTTCCATCCATATTGATGGTGGCTCCAAGCGGCAATGTAAAAGAAGCAATTTTGTTGCTCACACCCATGCGGTGTTCAGCTGTTTCGACCGTTACAGGTAAGGTTGCATTAGAACTTGCTGTACTGAACGCAAATAATTGAACGTCGCGAAGTTTTCTCAGGAAGATAATTGGGTTTAGCCCTGAAAGCAGCTTTAGCAGAGTAGGGTACACAATTAATCCATGTACGATTAACGCACCTAAAACGACGAGGAAATACATCAGCACTGATTTGAAAGCACTTGCATCAACTGTGAGCGCTAATTTCGCTATCAATGCGAAAACACCATACGGCGCTAACTGCATCACTAAGGTTACCACTTTCATGATCACTTCATTGAGATCTTCAAATAACGCTGCAACACGTTTTCCACGCTCGCCTAAGTGAGAGATTGCAAAACCAACTACTACGGCAAAGATAATGATCTGCAGCATCTTGCCTTCGGTCATCGCCTTAATTGGGTTGGTTGGAACCATATCAATTAGTACTTGGCTCAAGCTTGGTGCCGTTTTAGCCGCAAACTCCATATGTTCGCTGGCTAAAGATGCATTGCCAGGGTGAATCATTACCGCAGCAAAGATGGCTAATGAGATCGCAATCGCGGTTGTTGTCAGATAAAACGCAATGGTTTTTCCGCCTAAGCGCCCCAAGCTACTAGGATCGCTTAACGAGCAAGTACCACAAACCAGTGAAACTAAAACAAGAGGAACAACAAGCATTTTCAGCGCACTGACAAAAATGGCGCCTATGACGTGAAATAATCCGTTTGATAAATAATCGGTTACCCATTGGCTTTCAGGGAAGGCCGTTCGCAACGCAAAGCCGATTAGAAAACCAAGCACCATACCGATTAAGATTTTAGACGTAAGTCCAAGTTTTTTTGATTGACTCAAAATTCAGCCCCTTATTTTAAAAATTTGTTAAGGCATCGAAGTTATTGCGAGAGATGCTATCAAGAAACTTATAAAATTGAAATCTACGTCTAAAAAATACTCAACACAAAAGGTGGTATTTTTTGTTGAAAAATGTACTCTAAAGGTTGATTTTGGTTTTCAATCTGATCACAAAAAATCAATAGACTTTACAATAATACATTGACAGGGAGTCTGACATGAAGTCAGGTTACAAATTAATAATTACATTATTAAGTTCATTTCTTCTTTTCGCCTGTGGTGGCGGGGGAGATATAAAAGATGAGCCAGGAAATGGGGGAGGCAGTGGTGGTGGCACTCCACCACCTGTCAAAACAATTACGCTGGATATTTCAAATCAGGATATAACCAAAGACACTCCTGCAACATTGACTGTCACGGTTAAAGACTCATCCGGCAATCTTGTTAAGGATGAGCTTGTTTCATTCTCCCTAGAGCCATCTGAGATTGGAACTTTCCTTAATAATGAAACAGGAAAGAAAAGAACCAATGAACAGGGTGTAGCGATAGTTCAACTTGCGGCGAAAACTCTGGAAGGGGATGGCCAAGTAACCGCTTCTATTGTTGATGGAACAGAAACAAAAACGGTAACCAAAAACTTTTCGATGGTACACCTGATTTCGCTTTTCTCTTTAGAGCTTCAAGTTCAAGATAATCAAGGTGATGAATTACGTAATATCTCTCTCGATAAACCTGGGAGAGTCGTTGCTACCCTTCAAAAAAATAATGAGCCAATTTCAAACGAAATTATTAAGTTTGAGTTAGATGGAGAAGGGAATATTAACCCGTCTACAGGGACTGCATTAACAAATGGTGATGGCAAAGCTATTATCACTCTTTTAACTGGAACTCAGGCTGGTGCGGGGACAATTACAGCCAAATACCTGTTAGACACAAAGGAAAAAGCAGAGCAATTTAATTACCAAGTTGCGGGTGATGCACCGAAAAATGATGGAAATACCAACAAGCTATCTATAGGGCTTGTGAACAATAATACAGACCAGCAAACAAGCCACATTTCTGAAGCACAGCCCGGTAAAGTCATCGTTAATCTTACGGATGAAAACTCTCAGCCATTAGTAGGTAAAGTGGTCAGTTTTTCTTCTACGTTAGGTGACTTTATTCCAAACAGAGCAACCGCCTTAACCGATGCAAATGGTCGTGCATCTATAACAATAACTGCAGGTAGCATTGAAGGTGCTGGTGAAATTACTGCAACTTATGGTGATAGCAGTGTTCTGGTTGGTTTTACTACTGCAGGTGATGACATAGATCCAATCGCTGCAAGACCAGTGGTTAGCTTTAAACTGTATAACTGTAACGGTGTTTCTGCTTGGGATAGAAGTATTAAGAACTTTGAAGTTTGTACTGAAACCAATAACGTGACGAACAAAGAACCTGCAATTGTTGGAGTTACAGTTCGACATTCAGGAAGTAATCAGCCTATTAAACAAGTGCTTGTTTCTGGTACATCGACATTAGGAACCATAAGCCCAGAAACAGGGACTGCACTTACTAACGATGATGGTAAGGCAATTTTAGATTTACTTTCTGGTGAAAAAGTTGGAGCCGGTGAGTTAACAGTTACGGTTAAAGATATTTCCTCTAGCAAAGCTTTCGAGGTTGGGCGTTCTGATATCAGACTCAGGTTGACTCGTCATCAAGGCTCAGGAAGCTTACCAGCAGGTTCATCTACAGTACTTGCGGTACTCGTAGAGAATATCGATGGAACTGTGGCAACAGATCAACCATATTCAGTAGAACTCAACTCGTCTTGTAAAACAGCAGAAAAAGCGACCATTGATTCTCCTGTAGTAACGAATGCTGGTCGTGCGTTTACCACTTATACCAGCACTGGTTGTGATGGTGAGGATATCATTACCGCATCAATCCAAGGTGCGAGTATTTCATCTGAACCATTATCATTAACAACTGAGTCAAGAAAAGTTGGCTCTATCCAATATGTTTCAGCTACCCCTAAACAACTAGCCATAAAAAGCAGTGGTGGTATTCAGGGTGCTGGTAGCCGTAGTGAAACATCTGTAGTTACCTTTAAATTAGTTGATGAAGCAGGGCAACCAGCGACTCAAGAATTGGTTTGTTTTGAATTGAGTACCGCTTTAGGTGGGATGACTTTAAGTCCACAACCATTAGCGGCTCATTATGATGAGTGTTCTAATTTACCTGATGCACCAGCAGATCCTACGTTACCAAATAAATACGCGACAGCATTTACAAATGGTGACGGTGAAGTGTCAGTGACCGTTAAGTCTGGTTCAGTTCCAACGCCTGTAAAAGTATACGCGCAATGGAGTGGTAGTAACGGGCAAGGACTCGATACGGTCATTTCAAACATTTCTGATGAGTTAAGCGTTTCAACGGGGCTTGCTGACAATGATAGTTTTTCATTGGCTGGAGATGTATTAAATCCAGAAGCTTGGAGTATCGACGGTGAAGAGGTCACTGTTACAGTTCGCTCTGCAGATCACTTCAATAATCCAGTACCTTCAGGTACTAAGATTAATTTCAGATCTGAAGGGGGAACTATTGCCTCTTCTTGTGCAACAGGGTCCAATGAAGATGATTCGCCCAATGGTACTTGTGAATTAAAGTGGGAAAGTACAAATCCAAGACCTTTTGAAACCACGGCAGTAGTTTGTCCAAGTAGTTTTAATGGCAGCACTATTCCACCATGTCACGGCACTACAATGACTGGCTATGTTAACGGAACTAACTCTGTGATTGCGGAACCAAGACCTGGGCGTGCCACTATTACGGCTTGGGCAATTGGAGAAGAAAGCTTCGTAGATCTTAATGGTAATGGCTTATACAACAGCGGTGAACCATTTTCAGATATAGGTGAAGCCTTTACTGACCACAATGAAGATGGACTCTACAGAGGTTCTCCATTACCTGCAGGTGCAGTAAAAGAAGAGTTTATCGATTACAATACTAATGAAACCCGTGATGCTGGTGATGGCAAATATACAGGGCTTTTATGTGCTGCAGGTTCTCAAGATGCTTGTTCACAAACAGGCGTAGACAACCTTCAATCACAATTAAATGTATATCGAAATATGGTGATTGTGATGTCTGGTAGTCAGTCAATGGTTCGCTTGGTGAACATTGATGGCGATAATATAACGCCAGCCACTAACATTGACTTAGTAGCAAATCCACGACCTCATACTGTCTATGTATTTGTATCGGATCAAAACAACAATACATTGCCAATGGGCACAACTGTCACTGCACAAACTGATAACGGAGAGATTAGTGGAGCTAGGGAATTTGTAGTTGGCAACAATATTTCTAATCGACCATTGTTGTATTCGTTTACTGTTGGTCTTGAGTCTTCTGGTAACCAAAAAACGGTAGGTCAATTATCGATTACGGTTAAAACACCAAAAGGGTCTCCAACAATTGCAACTCTCCAGGTTAGAGATAACGGATAGACTTTTATGCTGTTAGAAAAAAAGGCGCTGAATTAGCGCCTTTTTTGTCAATTAAAAGGTAAACTACTTACTCATCTCTTCAATCAACAAAGCCGAAATTTCACCACCGACTTCTAACGTCTTTTCCGATGCAGAAACGCCACGACCAGAACTGTCAGTAAATGGGGCGATTTCCATCATATCTGCACCAGTGACAGGGTAAACTGTGGCAAGCTCTTTAATGATCAATAACGCTTCTTCTGGGAACAATCCGTCTGGCTCAGGCGTGCCTGTAGCCGATGCAAACTCATCATCAATCGCATCAATATCAAAACTTACATAAAGCTCATCAATATTTTGTTCTTTTAAGTGAGCAAGAATGGTTTCAAGAACGGCTTCTGCACCTTGCTCGCGAACTTCATGTGCCCAATGTTGTTTGACACCGAAGGTGCCTTCCCAATGAGATTTAGGCTTGCCACTTGAGCGAATACCAATTTGTACTAGGTGAGAGTTATCGTGAAGATCATCAAGAATATGAGTACACCAAGAACCAAAACACAAATCGATACCGAGACGCTCAACTAACAAGTCGGTATGAGCATCAAAATGAATGATAGCCGCACGCTTACCTTGTTTCTTTTTCGCCTGTAAATAGGCTTTAGTAAGCGGATAACTGTTCGAGTGATCCCCACCAATACCGAAAATGCCTTTTTCAGGAAACTCCGCATAAAAATCATGCAGTACGTTTTCAGTGATACTCAATGGACTGATAGGGTATTCAGACTGCTCGTCTTGATATAACGCTTTACGACAATTCGAAATAGTCGGGTCATTTAAGTATTTGTCGTGCAGAAGGTGTGGAATAACGCGCACATCACCCATATCAAAGTGTGATAATTCAGAGTGATTCTTTAACAACGTATTTCTGAGGAATAATGGACCCCAGTTTGCACCACGAAGAATACCGCCACCGCAGTCGGATGCAATGCCTAGCATAACCGCTTTAGAATTCGATTCTGGCAGAGTAGAAAGGATTTGCTTCCACTGAGATTCAATATCCGAATTTTCGCCGTACAGAGCGTTATGGAGCACTTCTTTACGCTCTTTGGCTGTGTTTACAGTAAACACGCCATTACCAGCAGGACATAAACAGTGCTCAAGTTTTTGTTGTAGTTTTTTCCAGCTATCGCTCATTTTACACCTATGTTTGATATCGTTTTGCGAGGCATTATACCAATCTATATCACGTTTTTCTCTTTTGGTTTTTGGACGGTTGAACCAACTAAATCCTAAGAAATTACAGTTTATAAATATGATTATTTGACTTGATAATGTTCATTAAATCGTAAAAGGTTTGCTGTTTTAAATATGCCGCAATTTGTTTTGAGTATTTGTCATTCAGGAAAAATTAGGATATTAATGAAAAAAGAAACGGAATAAAGTGACCGTTCAAACACTGCACGATTGTTTTCACAAATAAACAACAATCGAGTAAAAAGTGAGTTGGTAACATATATATGTGTGGAATCTGCTTGAAACTGATTGCATAACCCTCTATATATGAAGCCAATTTTATCTTCACCTGCATTTTTGGCGTAAATCATATTATGGGAAAATCGCTAGTTATTGTCGAATCACCGGCTAAAGCCAAGACGATTAATAAGTATCTTGGTAAAGACTTTGTGGTCAAATCCAGTGTGGGTCATATTCGTGATCTGCCGACCTCTTCATCTGCTAAATCGACGACTGCAACTAAAACCGCAGCAGAAGTCCGAAAGATGTCCCCAGAAGAAAAAGCCAAATATAAAAAGCAAAAAGATAAAAAAGCATTAGTAGCCAGAATGGGGGTTGACCCTGAAAATGGCTGGAAAGCGAATTATCAAATCCTTCAAGGTAAAGAAAAAGTCGTCCACGAATTGCAAACCTTAGCTGAAAAAGCCGATTGCGTTTATCTCGCAACGGATTTGGATAGAGAAGGGGAAGCCATCGCATGGCACTTACAGCAAATCATCGGTGGTGATGAATCCCGCTATCAGCGTGTTGTGTTTAACGAAATCACTAAGTCTGCCATTCAAGATGCCTTTAGTAAGCCATCAGAGCTTGATACCAATATGGTGAATGCTCAGCAAGCTCGCCGTTTCCTCGACCGTGTGGTTGGCTTTATGGTGTCGCCACTGCTTTGGAAAAAAGTGGCAAGAGGCTTATCTGCTGGTCGTGTTCAGTCAGTAGCTGTTCGCCTTGTGGTTGACAGAGAAACCGAAATTAAAGCTTTCGTTCCTGAAGAATATTGGGACGTTTTTGCAAAGCTAAATACCGCTGGTGGTGAAACCTTTAAGCTTGAGGTGGCCAAACATCTTGGCGAATCTTTTAAGCCTAAGAACGAAGCTCAAGCTCAAGTAGCCGTCGATGCGGTTCAAGCTGCTTCAAATATCTCTGTCAGTACTCGTGATGTTAAAGGCACTCAAAGCAAACCTTCTGCACCTTATATCACTTCAACCCTACAGCAAGCAGCAAGTACTCGCTTAGGTTTTGGGGTTAAGAAAACTATGATGATGGCTCAGCGTCTATATGAAGCGGGCCACATCACTTATATGCGTACCGATTCTACCAATTTGAGCAAAGAGGCGGTGGATAGTGTTCGTGAAATGATTGCCAAAGAATACGGTGATGCATATTTACCTGCTCAGCCAATTCGTTATGGAAGCAAGCAAGGCGCACAAGAGGCTCACGAAGCGATTCGCCCTTCAAATGTATCCGTTGAAGCTGCATTCCTAAATGATATGGAGCGTGATGCTCAGCGCCTTTATGAATTAATTTGGCGTCAGTTTGTGGCGTGTCAGATGACTAACGCGCAATACGATGCAACCAAAATTAAAGTTCAAGCGGGTGATTACGAGTTAAAAGCCACGGGTCGCACATTAAAATTTGACGGTTGGACACGTGTTCAGCCAGCGCTTAAGAAGAAAAACGAAGAAGAAAATGATCTGCCAATGCTTGCAGTTGGCGATGCACTTTCTCTTAAGAGCATAGAGCCGAATCAGCACTTTACTAAGCCGCCTGCGCGTTTCAGTGAAGCGTCATTGGTTAAAGAACTTGAAAAGCGTGGGATTGGTCGACCATCAACCTACGCGACAATTATTTCTACCATTCAAGATCGCGGTTATGTGAAGGTTGAAAACCGCCGTTTCTACGCTGAAAAAATGGGTGAGATTGTTAGCGAACGTTTGCTAGGCAGTTTCCCTGATTTAATGAGTTACGACTTTACCGCAGGCATGGAGCAAACGCTCGATGATGTGGCTCACGGTGAGTTAGAGTGGAAGTCAGTTTTAGACGGTTTCTATAAAGACTTTACTGGCAAAATTGAAGATGCAGAAAAAGAACCAGAAGAGGGCGGAATGAAGCCCAACCATATGGTTCTTACTGACATCGAATGTCCGACCTGCGAACGCCCAATGGGGATTCGTACAGGTACTACAGGTGTTTTCTTGGGCTGTTCTGGTTATGCACTACCACCTAAAGAACGCTGTAAGACAACGATGAACCTGACACCGGGCGAAGAGGCCATTAGCAGTAATGATGAAACCGCTGAGGTTGAAGCGTTACGTGCAATGCATCGTTGTAAGATTTGTGGCACTGCAATGGATAGCTACTTGATTGATGAAGGGCGTAAATTGCACGTCTGTGGTCAAAACCCAACTTGTGAAGGCTACGCGGTAGAAAAGGGCGAATTTAAACTTAAAGGTTATGATGGTCCAATTATCGAGTGTGATCGCTGTGGTCAGGACATGGAGCTGAAAAACGGTCGCTTTGGTAAATACTTTGGTTGTACTTCTGAAGCCTGTAAAAATACGCGTAAGCTACTTAAAAATGGTGAAGTGGCGCCACCAAAAGAAGATCCAATCCAAATGCCGCATCTGCCTTGTACTAAGTCTGATGCTCACTTCGTGTTGCGTGATGGCGCAGCTGGGATTTTCTTGGCGGCAAGTAACTTCCCTCGTTCAAGGGAAACTCGTGCGCCATTAGTGTCTGAGTTAGTGGAAATCAAAGAGCAAATTTGGCCTAAATACAGTTTCCTAGCTGATGCACCCGTGCAAGATGATTTAGGTAACAAAACCGTAGTTAAGTTCAGCCGTAAGACTAAAGAGCAGTATGTGGTTGGTGAGCGTGATGACGGAAAAGCCAGTGGCTTTATCGCCAAGTATATTGATGGAAGTTGGCAGGTAGAAGCTAAAGCTAAAGTGCCGAAAAAATAATCGTTTTACGATAGATACAAAAAAAGCTGCAACTTGTGCAGCTTTTTTGTTACTTCCACTTTTATCGTGCATATTTAACTGCAAGCTCGTGATAATATTTCTGCATTGATTCTATGATATTTCCTGATACCCTAGCTCGTTCTAAGCATACGGTCATTTTCTTGGTGAGCTGCTCGATAGTCATTTTTGATCTATAGCCGTCTTTTCTTATTTGTAAAAGTACATCATACATGCATTGATCTTCAGGTTGAGGCTGGTTGCCGTTTTTCATTTTGGTTATTTTAAGAAAGTTATCTTCTAAACCGAAATATGTGCCAACCGCATGCCAATGAGCTGAAAATTCATAACCAATTTCCTGTACTTCAAACTCAGTCAGCGAATTTACTGCCACCCTTGCTAAGGAGCCATCAAAACGTGGACCACTGTAATTGGTCGCTTCATAGCCAGGGGCTGTAGGTGGCTGAGGAGCTAGAGTTGTAGGCATTTTTTCGGGTGGAAGTGGAGCTGACGGGCTTGCTTGAGACTCTAGCGTCAGTTCTACATTTTGTGCTTTAGCTTTTTCTTTTTCCTCAACAGCATTAGCTGCAGCTTGTATTATTTGTTCAGCTTGTTCAGGCAGAACTTTTCGTAGTTCATCTATTAAACTGGCATAGTTTAAAGCGACAAAGTCAAATTCATCCGAAGAAGATTCTTGTTGTGTACTTTTAGTTGGACATTCCGACTCTGCAACTTGCTGTCTTAATTGCTGATTTTGCACACTCAAGTCAGTTACTTTCTGATCTCTCTCTGCAAGTTGAGCCACTTTTTCTTTGTTTTCTTTTTCAAGCCTGAGGTTCACTTCATAAGCAGATTGTAGTTTCTGTTCTTTTTCAGTTAATTCAGCTTTTAAGGTACTTGCAGTGTCTACAGATTTTTTTAGCTCGGCTTCCAATCGCTGTACAGTTGCCTGAGATTTTGCCAGTTGAGTTTCTAATTGCTGTTTTAACTGCTGAGATCTTTGTTGCTCTTGATTGAGAGTCTTAACATGACTTTGTAGAGTACTTAACTCTTCTTGTAGAACTTCTTGTGATTGTTTTTCTGTTTGCCATTGCGATAATTCATCGTATTCCTGTAATGTAGGTATCACTGTCAAATCCTCTAAATACGAAGATTGTTTGGTGGGTTTTGCTTCAGTCATATATTTTGCTTTAAAAGCTTTAGGAGTCAGTTGTTTTCCCAATGATTTAGACTGGTTTTTTGTGGCAGAGTGAAACTGTTCAAGATTACAGCCAGAGCTTTCCCAAGTACTTAAAACCCAATGAAATTTTGTACTATTTGAAACGAAAGTTGCCTTTTCTAGCATATTAATTTGTTCTGGAGATATGCTTAAATCTGTTGCGAACTGTTTCCACTTAGGGGCTAAAGTATCTACGGTATCGAAATAAAGAGCATCAACTCTAACGTTTGAAAAATTTGAAGTGGCCATAATGAAAAACATATAAGTAAATGATAAACAAAACATAACCCAGAACTAGGGTTCTTCAAGATTCATAAAGTTATTTTCATTTAAAATTAAACTTTGGGAGCGGAATAAAATGGGTTTCAGATTCGGTGAAGTATCTGGAATTGTTTAAGTGGGGATGAAATTAACGACACAAGTTATTGAATTGTGCCGTATTTATTATACTAACAACTAGCATTGCTGAGGTTCTATTAGACAGGCTTTAGTTTTACCGCAGTACCAAATACCATAAGCTCAATTGAGCCGTCCATTACTGAGCTAGTGGTGAAACGGATCCCGATTATTGCATCAGCCCCTTTAGCTTGAGCTTGTTCTACTAGCCTTTCAACGGCAATGTTTCTTGCCTCAGTGAGCATTTCCGTATAACCGCGGATTTCTCCACCGACTAAGCTCTTCAAGCCTGCCATAATGTCACGGCCAATGTGCTTAGTCTGGACAACATTACCAGTGATGACAGAAAGTACTTCAGTGACTTGGTGATTAGGAACGGTTTCTGTGGTGGTGTATATCATTATTTTTCTCTTTATTTTTATTAAGAACTTGTAGTCGCTACCGCGGCTCCAGATGCAGAGGCGGCCAAGATTGCTGTGGCTTGGGTATTCATCTGGTTGGAAATAACGGCACTATTCTCGCGCTCGCTTGCAATAATACAAGCTCCATAACCAAGGCCTTTAAGAGAGTTTTCCCAAATCTTTTCACCATCTTGGGCATTCAAACAAAATAGGTGCCCACCTGCATAGGCAAACACTTTATTGTCTTCAAAATGAACATTCGTAATATTGGATGATTTCAGTTTGGTTTTCCAAATGATTTCACCATCACTTTTTTTAACACAAACAGCGTGGTTACCTATGCCAAGAAATAATCGTTCCATGATTTGTATTCCTTATGATTTAGGCTTGCCTATGTTTACGAGGTGATCTGACTGCTCTTTGGTTAAAGGGTAAATGCTATCGACGTAACATTTCAAATTCATTTCACCAACGGGTTTGATGGTATCGCCCATTTTATCGAAAACAAGGTCGGTAAACTGCTGGATTTTGATGCTATTCGCAAAATCTAAGCCTTGGCAGTTGCTTCTAAATTTAACTAAGTAATCTTTGTTTAACGAAACCGTCAAAATGAGATAGCGTTCAGTCAGCTCTTTCCAGCCCGAATATCGAAAGCTACGGATTTTATTTACATCGGTGATGTTTTGCTGCTTGACGTAATTAGCATAAGCAGCATTTTTTTCTGAATCAGGCACTCGGTTAGCCGTGGCACAACCCAGTAACAAAATAGCGGTGAGAGAAGCAATGAGTAGGTTTCTCATGATGGTCTCCAAATTACATTCACAATATGTAAACATTAGACCTAATAATGAATGATAAGTTTCATTTATTCAATGAGATGACAAGCACAAGCTAATTTATATCTGGGAGGAAAATAAGGGATATTTGATTTTGTTAGCTTGTGCCTGTCGCGCAGATTTTATTAACTTTCTGTGACGAAAATATGATGGTCACTTTAAGTTCTGACTAATTTCATCATTTCAATGAATGTACAAAAGCTCGGTGAATATACCATGAATTAATTATGGTTCATCATTGATTGAATAAAGGTATATTTTTTTTAAATATATTAACTTTCAATTAGTTTGGAGTTTCAATGGCGTCATCAAGTGGAGTTACCGAAGGTATTCAGCAATTAATAGATTGTTTTCAAGTGGTAAGTCATGAGTTGTTGATTGCTGAGGCTGGTAAGGTTTGTGCGACAGTTACAGGCAGTAACGGAGTTCCCATAAAATACCCAAATGGTAAACACTATTTCTATAAAACTGCAGAACCTATTTCTGAAGAAGAAAGAATATCACTATCCAAATGGCTTAGCCTGGTTCATTTTGATGGTGATATAACAGAACTAAGTCAATTACCTAGCGACATAGTCAGAAGATATAAAATAACAGAAATTCAAGAGCTTAAATTCTCAGAGAAGTATAACTCTCTGCTTACAAAAGAATTGAAAGAAATTAGTCAACAGGATTCTGATGACTTTAAACCATTACCAGAATTCAAATTTGCGCAGCCTTTATATAATGATTATCAAGGCTGCGTGAGCGACAGCTTTTTACAAACAATAGTAGACGCTGCTCGAAAAGGTGGCCTTTATAGTACTCATGAAGCTGTTCCTGCAAGTAGTGATTTGATCTTTATGATTGAAGCTGTGAGAAGCTTTGCTCTCAAAGGTGAGTTAAAAGAGCATGAAATTACGGCTCTTTCAGAGTTTTATCAACAAGTCTATATGCTGATTAATCATGAGCTTCCAGAAACTGTAACACCAGTTATTGCGGTGGCCGCCAAATTAGGTCTTAGGGAAAAATTACCCAAAAAAGTGAATGACGAAGAAGATTTTACTGGGGCAACATTTAAAAGATCCTTGTTAATGTTTCCTCTAGGTTTACTTGAGGCGAAATTTGGAATACTTGAGCCTTTTGGTAATGCATTTACGGTAAATATAGCTAAGTGTATAGCCTCATTCGAGCGAGGTGTTATTGAACTAAATGCAAGGAGCGGTGTGCTTTCTCATGCTTTAAGAAGACAAGGAATTAGAGTGAAAGCCACTACTGATAAAACCGTTAATTCAACCATTGTCTGGCCAGAAGTACATGTAAGTCAGCAATCACCGATAGAGGCGATTGCCAAGTACGGAGAGAGGTGGGTGTATGTTATGGTTGAACCTAAAGCGACCGACTTTGTTGAGCTGATGAAGTCAGGTTGCGGACCGTTTGTGGTTTTAAAAATTGGTCGTAGCCTTAAAAGTGCTTTAAAACCAATTGCAGGTAGACATTTGTATCAAGTCGTTAAGCTAAGAATTCCTGAGTACTCAGCACATTTCTCTGACCATGAGGTCACCCTATATTTTGTTGGTTATCCAGCAAGTAAATTTATTGAATTAAAAAACAAAATTCCAAGTGCTTTTTTAGATGAACCGATGGCAACACATAGCGCAAGGGGGAAGAACGTTGCAAAAGGAAAGGAGGGCGGTCGGCATCAAAGGAAAGGTAGAAGAAGATAAGTACATAAAGTTAATGTACTTATCTTAAATAGGCCGTGTTACTGAGTCGCTTGAATCGCGGTTAGAGCGATGGTGTAGACGATGTCATCAACCAATGCACCACGAGACAAGTCATTTACTGGTTTACGCATACCTTGAAGCATAGGGCCAATACTGATCAAATCAGCACTTCTCTGTACCGCTTTATAAGTCGTATTACCCGTATTCAAGTCAGGGAATACGAATACAGTAGCTTGACCTGCAACAGGGCTGTTTGGTGCTTTTGATTGTGCAACGTTTGGCATAACCGCTGCATCGTATTGAAGTGGTCCGTCGATGGTTAAGTCTGGACGTTTTGCTTTTGCAATCTCAGTGGCTTCACGCACTTTTTCAACATCCGAACCCGTACCAGAAGTACCCGTTGAGTAACTGATCATCGCCACTTTAGGGTCAATACCAAAGGCCTTTGCAGAATCGGCAGATTGAATTGCGATATCAGCAAGCTGCTCTGCATTTGGATCTGGATTAATCGCGCAGTCACCATAAACCAATACTTGATCTGGCATCAACATAAAGAAGATAGATGATACAAGGCTTGAACCCGGAGCCGTTTTAATGAGCTGTAATGGTGGACGAATGGTGTTAGCTGTGGTGTTCACTGCACCGGAAACGATACCGTCAACTTCACCTTGCTCCAGCATCATGGTTCCAAGAACCATATTGTCTTCTAGCTGCTCACGAGCAACAACTTCGGTTAAGCCTTTGTGACGACGCAACTCAACCATAGGAGCAACGTATTTTTCACGTACTTCTTCAGGGTTGATGATGGTGATGTTGTCACCAAGTGTCACTTGTTGCTGCTCAGCGATTCGATGGATTTCATCTGGGTTACCTAATAGCACACAACGAGCAATATTACGCTCGGCACAAATGGCTGCCGCTTGAACGGTTCTTGGTTCTTCACCTTCAGGAAGAACAACGGCTTTACTGGCTTTACGAGCCAGTTCAGTTAGTTTGTAACGGAACGCAGGTGGCGATAAACGGTTTTCACGCTGTGAATCTTTGGTGATGCTTTTCACCCACTCTTTATCGATTTGACCAGCTACGAATTGTTGTACCGATTCAATACGAACGGAGTCATCAATCGGGACTTCGTGGTCGAAGCGTTGAATATTTAGTGAGGTTTGCCAAGTGTTAGTATCGGTTAAAAATACAGGTAGCCCGGTTTCAAATGCTTGTTGGCACAGTTTCAAAATTTCAGGCTCTGGCTCATAGCTACCAGTTAGCAACAATGCACCAATTTTGACACCATTCATCGAGGCTAAACAGGCTGAAACAATCACATCAGAGCGATCGCCAGAGGTTACCAATAGTGAGTCAGCTTTTAGGTGAGTCACCATATTTGGAATACTGCGAGCACAGAAAGTCACTTTTCTTAAACGGCGAACATTCATATCGCCAGCGTTAAGAATCTTAGCTTGTAAATGCTTGGCAAGATCAGAAGCTCGCGGCGCCATCAAGTCGATATTATATGGCACCTTACCTAAAATCTTCACAGGTGTTTTTTTAGGGAGTTCGTAGTTTTGCTCAATGATTTCAGAATTGTCAGGATCAAATACTTCAGACAAATCAGGGCGAGTGCGACCTTCCTCATCTACTGGAGCATTGACTTTGTTGACGATAGCACCAACTAAACGTTTATTCTTTTTTCCGCCCCAATGTTTATGGGTGATATCAAGACGATTAACAAACTCGCTTGGAGTATCGTTTGCAGGAGTACCAACAAAGATAATGTCTGCATCTAAAGCTTTTGCGATTTTGATATTTATCTCATCAGCAAATTGATGTTGACGGGTTGGTACCAAGCCTTCAACCACTAGAATTTCAGTATTGTGAGCACATGAGTCAGCGCGAGCAATGACTTGCTCCAGTAACACATCTACATGCTCTGCACGGATAAGCTCTTCAGCATGAGCCATATTGAATGGCTCAAGAGGATTTACCGTTGGGGAGGTACTTAAAATCGTGGTTGAACGTTCAGGACCATGATCGTTTGGTCTCAATTGTGCAATGGGTTTGAAAAATTGAACTTTAACCCCGTGCTGCTCAAGCGAGCGCACCATACCAAGGCTAACCGAAGTTAGACCAACGTTGGTTCCCATTGGAACCAGCATGATTTTGCGTGTCATAGTTACCTCTAATGACAAAGCACCACGATTACGCGGTGCTTTAATTCGATTATTTAACCAGTTTAATAGAGTCTTGAGCGATTACCCATTCTTCGTTAGTTGGGATAACCATAGCAACTGGGCTGTCATCTGCGGTAATGATGCCTTCATTACCAAAGCGTGCTGATTGATTTCGTTCATCATCAACAGTGAAGTTGAAGATTGACAATAAGTTAAGCACTTTTTCACGGATCAATGATGAATTTTCACCGATACCGCCAGTAAAGATGATGGCATCTAAACGACCTAGTGGAACTGTGTATGAGGCAATGTATTTAGCAAGGCGATAGCAGAAGATTTCTAGTGCCAGAGTTGCGCCTTTATGACCTTCAGCGAAACCATCTTCAATACCGCGGCAATCGTTCGTCAGCTCAGAAATACCCAGTAAACCGCTTTGCTTATTCAGTAAGTTGTTTACTTCTTCAAGGGTATAACCTAATTGGTTTACTAAGTGGTAGATGATGGACGGATCTAAATCACCACAGCGTGTACCCATAACTAATCCCTCAAGAGGGGTTAGACCCATAGAGGTGTCGACACTTTTGCCACCTTTAACTGCGGTCACAGACGCACCATTACCAAGGTGTGCACAGATTACATTTGTATCATTTAGATCTTTTCCAAGTGCTTTTGCAGCTTCACGGCTTACAAATAAGTGACTTGTCCCGTGCATACCATAACGACGTACCGCATGTTCACGATAAAGTTTATAAGGAAGTGCGTAAATGAACGCTTCTTCAGGCATTGTTTGATGGAATGCAGTATCGAATACAGCTACTTGAGGAAGGCTAGGGAATGATGCTTGCGCTGCGCGAATACCGATCAAGTGAGCAGGGTTGTGAAGTGGCGCTAAAGATACACACTCTTCGATACCTTTTAGCACTTGGTCATCAATAATCACTGAGTGAGTGAATTTTTCACCACCGTGAACAATACGGTGACCGATAGCTTGAATTTGTTCAGCGAGCTCTGGTTGCTTACCAAGGATATCGTTAACGATAAACTCAATAGCTTCTCGGTGTGCGGTAAACGCTCCTAAATTGGCTTGATGTTTTTCGCCCTGTGATTTCCATTTAATGCGAGAGTCTTCCAGACCAAAACATTCGGCTAAACCTGAAATTTTGTCGTCACCAGTTTGGGCATCCATAACTGCAAATTTCAGTGATGAGCTACCGCAATTTAGAACTAATACGAGTTGACTGGACATGGTTAAACCTTTTGAATGTAGCTAGTTACTTAGTTAATGACGGATTTATGTAAATTACATAAACATCGCCAGATGATTAAATCATTTTTAAGACCGCTGTTAGAGCTAGGGAGCGAAAGGCTCTTATGCTATGCTCAGTAAAAGTTGTCTTTTTAAGGAGAGTGTTTTAACCGTGAAATTTTTTACAAAATTACGAGATGGCTATCGTTACATGAAAACTTGGCCAATGGTTAAACAACTCGGTTATTTTTTTCCTGAATATCGTGTTGTTAAAGCAACACAAATTGCTATTTTTTCAATGCCTTTAATTGCTGTTTTGGTCAGTGCTACTCAGCTGTATATTGTCGGCTGGGACGCATTACCACAAGCAATTATTTATGCTTTGTTCTTTTTGAGCCTTCCTCTCCAAGGATTAATTTGGCTAGGTTGGCGGGCTAAACACCCTTTGCCTTTGTCCCTGTTTAGTTGGGGGCAAAAACTTTCTGAAAAAATCTCATCTGCTGGTGTTGAATGTAAACCTTTAACATCGAAAGCCTGCTACTTTGATATGGCTGTTTTATTAAAGGTAGCGTTCGAACAGCTGGATAACAGCTATTGGGAAGAGCTTTAATGCTCTTCCTATCTTTTCAACAGACAGTCTAATAAACAGCATTGATCCCCATATCGGTGAAGACTTTTTTTACTTCTTCCATTGTTTCTTTAGATGGTGGAGAAATGGTATCTAGCTGGTAGTGATCGCCTAACGCTTCCCATTTGTGTTTACCCAGTTCATGGTAAGGAAGTAATTCCACCTTCTCTACGTTTTTCATTGGCTTTATAAAATCAGCTAATTTTTGGGCTGATTCAATATCATCGGTGTAACCGCCAACCACTACGTAACGGATCCATGTCGGTTGGTTTCGTTTAGCAAGATATTCTGCGAACTGAAGTGTTCTATGATTGCTTACTTTGGTCAACAAAATGTGCTTATCATCATCCATTTGTTTGATGTCAAGCATGACTAAATCAGTATTGTCTAATAAGTCATCAATGGCTTTGGTGTATTTACGCACAAACCCATTGGTATCTAAGCAAGTATGAATGCCTTCTTTTTTACACGCTGCAAACCATTCTGCGACAAACTCCGGTTGTAAAATGGCTTCACCACCACTGGCGGTAACCCCGCCATTACTGGCATCAAGAAAAGAACGGTAACTGAGGACTTGCTCCATCAACTCTGAAATTTCAATATCTTTTCCGCCATCCAAATCCCAAGTATCACGATTATGACAATATTGGCAGCGCATTAAACAACCTTGAAGAAAGGTGATAAAGCGTATGCCTGGTCCATCAACAGTACCAAAAGACTCCACTGAATGAATGTGACCTGTAGTTGGCATTTAATAATCCTATAAACAGAGTATTTTTTGGAATAGTGATTTAATTTTACTATTTCAAAAAATACTAAAAAGGCCGACAGATGCTGCCGGCCAGTAATCATATTACAAATTACTAGTGAAAGTACGAGTAATTACATCTTGTTGTTGCTCTGGTGTTAGCGCATTAAAGCGAACGGCATAACCAGATACGCGAATGGTTAGCTGAGGATATTTATCCGGATTAACCACCGCATCTTCAAGCATTTCACGGTTTAGCACGTTGACGTTCAAGTGTTGACCACCTTCGTGTCCTTCTTTGTGATTGAAGTAACCGTCCATTAGTGCCGCTAAATTCTTACGACGACCTGTCTCATCTTTACCTAGTGCGTTAGGTACAATTGAGAAGGTGTAAGAAATCCCGTCTTGAGCGTGTGAAAATGGCAGTTTAGCAACAGAAGTTAATGAAGCTACAGCGCCTTTTTCATCGCGACCATGCATTGGGTTTGCACCTGGAGCAAATGGAGCGCCAGCTTCACGACCATCAGGTGTATTACCAGTTTTCTTACCGTATACCACGTTTGAAGTAATGGTTAAGATCGACTGCGTTGGGATTGCGTCGCGGTACATTTTCTTATTACGGATCTTAGACATAAAGCGTTCAACAAGATCACAAGCAATATCATCAACACGTGCATCATTATTACCGAACTTCGGATATTCACCTTCAATTTCAAAATCAACGGCAATGCCGTCTTCATCACGGATTGGCTTAACTTGAGCGTATTTAATGGCTGATAAACTATCGGCTGCGATAGATAAACCAGCAATACCGCATGCCATAGTACGACGAACATCACGATCGTGCAGTGCCATTAGCGCAGCTTCGTAGCTGTATTTGTCGTGCATAAAGTGAATAGCATTCAGTGCAGTTACGTATTGAGTGGCTAACCAATCCATTAGACCGTCTAAGTTAGTCATCACTTTGTCGAAGTCTAATACTTCGTCAGTCATAGGTACTGCTTTAGGGCCAACCTGTGCTTTTGATTTTTCATCAATACCGCCATTGATGGCATAAAGCATGGTTTTTGCTAAGTTGGCACGAGCACCGAAGAACTGCATGTGCTTACCTACTACCATTGGGCTTACACAGCAAGCGATAGCATAGTCATCAGATTCGAAATCTGGACGCATTAAGTCGTCGTTCTCGTACTGGATTGAGCTGGTATCGATAGACACTTTCGCACAGTATTCTTTGAACGCTTGAGGAAGAGCTTCTGACCACAATACAGTGATGTTTGGCTCAGGGCTTGCGCCCATGGTGTAAAGAGTGTTCAAGAAACGGAAGCTGTTTTTGGTGACTAAAGTACGGCCGTCTAAGCCCATACCTGCAACAGATTCAGTTGCCCAGATTGGGTCGCCTGAGAACAACTCATCGTATTCTGGAGTACGTAAGAAGCGCACCATACGAAGCTTCATTACCATGTGGTCAATCATCTCTTGAGCTTCTTGCTCTGTGATAACGCCGTTTTTCAAGTCACGTTCAATGTAGATATCTAAGAAGCTTGAAGTACGACCTAAAGACATTGCCGCACCGTTTTGGCTTTTAACAGCCGCTAGGTAACCAAAGTAAGTCCATTGAATGGCTTCTTTAGCCGTTACCGCTGGTCTTGAAATATCACAGCCATATTTAGCAGCCATTTCTTTCATTTGACCTAAAGCGCGGTGTTGCTCTGCGATTTCTTCACGCAAGTTCATTACGTTAGCAACATCTTCACCTGATTCGAACTGAGCTTGTAAAGATTGGAATTGCGCGTACTTGTCTTTCATCAAGTAGTCGATGCCGTATAGTGCGATACGGCGGTAATCACCAATGATACGACCACGACCATAAGCGTCTGGTAAACCTGTTAGTACACCTGATTTACGGCAAGCTAGGATTTCTGGAGTGTAAACATCAAATACGCCTTGGTTGTGTGTTTTACGCAGCTCTGAGTATACGTATTTGATGGTTGGGTCTAATTCTTTGTCGTAGGCTTTACAAGAGCCTTCAACCATACGAATACCACCATTTGGCAAAATGGCGCGCTTTAGTGGTTCATCAGTTTGAAGCCCAACGATAGTTTCAAGGTCTTTGTTGATGTAACCTGCATCGTGAGAGGTGATGGTTGATACTTTATCAGTATCGAAATCTAGAGGAGCGTGAGTGCGGTTTTCTTCACTAATGCCTTCCATCACTTTTGCCCAAAGTGCTGAAGTCGCTTCTGTTGCTTCAGCTAGAAAGCTTTCATCGCCTTCATATGGGGTATAGTTGGCTTGAATAAAGTCACGAACATTAACTTCAGACTTCCAATCACCACTTGAGAAACCTTCCCAGGCTTTTTGAAATAGCTCAGTTTTTTCGGTTGTCATACATCTACCTACAAGCTTTATCGTTAAAAGTGTCTGATAGGCAAATATAAGTTTCAATGCCTATCAAAATTATGAATTCTTTTCGCCAAAACTCATTATTCAAATGATAAAAAACGATTCTAAAAGAGTTGAATAGAGCTTTGGTTAATTGGTCTTACCATTCTATGTGTTCGATGCTACCACAGTTATTTTTGTCGTAAATGGTTATAGATCAAATTACCTATAATTTTTGGAAAAGTTTGTTATCTGGGTATCACTTTTTAGACATTTTTGACTCAGACTAGAAATCGAGAATGCCGAATCATCTACTGCTTCAGTTATCGACATGAATTCCTATGGTGAATTTTTATAATTAGCCTATCTTTATCACAGAAGTTACCGCGAGTCATTTTCGTATAGCTCAAGTGATTTCTATAAAGTACCAAAACTCATTTTTCGTGTCATTTGTGTTCGTTTAGAAGTTGTTGGGGGAAGTCATAACTGATTTTGCGACGACAATTGAAGCTTGGTTGTTTCAAGACAATATGTCATTAACGATGCTATTTATAGGTATCGTTCTGCTTGCTTATTTACTAGAAGATCTTGCAATTGTGACTGCGGCAACGCTAGCCGTTGAAAAGGCTATGCCAACTTCACTTGCGCTGACTGCGATTTTTGTTGGCATTATTACTGGCGACTTTGGGCTTTATTTTATAGGAAAAACAGCACAAAAAGTTCGCTTATTTCGGTATCGCTTATTCCGGCATAGTCTTGCTAGGATGATGAAGCGTAGGTTGCATAAGCAAGTGTTTTTTACACTGTTCATCGTTCGATTTATTCCTGGGCTGAGGACTGTTGGTTTCACATTGAGTGGGTTTCTTGATGTTCCTAAAACCAAGTTTTTTTTTACGGTAGTAACGGCCACTGGATTATGGACTATACTTGTTTTTGGCTCATTTTTTCAGCTAGGCACCGCACAATGGTTTCAAGATAACCAAATCAGTTGGTTGCTTATTCCGCTTGGTTTCTGTTTGATTTTATTGCTAAACAAACTGGTAATTAAAGTTTTTTTTAAGGGATGCAGGGATGCGCATGACTCGACTCGCTAATGTAGAAATGATCCCACAAGGAATGGTGAATGCAGGAATGCCTGTTCTCCAAACACCTAAGCGACCCATTTCACCATTTGAATTCTTACCCTCGTGGTTCTTTTACACCCCAGTAGTATTACAAAGTGCTGTTTTAAGTCTTATTCATCTGGACTGGGCACTGCCATTGATTGCCAATCCAGCCATTAAATTGAGTGGCATGGTGGGGGAATCCAAACACGATATTTTCACTTCAGCAGGCAAAAATACTAGAGAGTGGATTCTTCCTTATATTGCCTTAACTAAAGATCAAAACAAGATTGAGAGTCTGTTGATAGATGCGAAGGATCAGCTTGCAAAAAGAAAACTTTCATATCCATTGGTTGCTAAACCTGATTTGGGTTGTAGAGGGGTCGGAGTCAAGTTAATTCGCTCAGACGAGCAACTAAGAAGCTATATTGAAAGCTTTCCTCTCTCCGGTCGTTTTCTATTACAAGAAAAATCCAAATACAGTGCAGAAGCGGGGGTGTTTTATGTTAGGCAGCCTGGTGAGTCACGCGGAAAAATTATCTCGATGACATTGAAATACTCTCCCAGAGTCATTGGAGATGGAAAAACCACTTTGAAGGAGCTGATTGAGCGGTGTCCGCGAGCGGGTAAATTACAGCATCTTTATCTCCCTCGTCACAGTGAGAACCTTGATTTTGTTGTTGGTAAAAAAGATGAATTCCAGCTGGCTTTTGCTGGTAGTCATACGTTCGGTGCTATTTTCCGCGATGGCAATCAATTCATTACTCAAGCTCTTGAACAAAAACTCGATGAAATTCTATCCGACTTTGAAGGTTTTCATTACGGTCGTCTCGATCTTAAATTTCAAGATATCCAAACTCTGATGAATGGCGAGTGTTTCGATATTTTAGAAATAAATGGTGCGAGTAGTGAAGCTGCACATATTTGGGATAGCGATGCTGCACTAAGTGATATTTTCTCAACACTTTTAAAGCAATATCGCCTTCTTTACCAGATTGGTTCTAAACATAAAAAGAAAGGCCATAAAACCCCCAATCTTAGTGCATTAATTCAAGCTTGGCGGAAAGAAAAGCTCTTAACTCAACTTTATCCTATGACAGATTAACTGACTCGTTTAGGAAGATATCGATGATAAATGTGGAAACACGCTTAGCTTCAAACGATCAAACACAAGTCCCGCAAGCCATACTGGGATGTATTGAAACACTAAATCAGGGTTATGAATTTTTGGAGACGCTTACTCAAGAAGACTATGTTTTTATCGCTCAGCCTCATGTTACAAGCTCTATTGGTGAACATTTTCGTCATTGGCTCGATTTGTTTCATGCAATCAAACTTAATTCTGTGCAAATTGACTATAACATCCGTCGTCGTGGGCATTTGGTAGAACGCAGTTTAGACGTCGCTCAACAAGAAATAACGGAACTGCTTGAGTGGTTGTCTACATTACCTTTTGATCAATTGAATCAAACCGTCAGAGTTAAGACGGAAGTCATGCTCTCTCAAACCCATGTAGAACAAGTCTTTTCTAGTTTTGTTCGCGAGATAACCTTTGCTGCACTTCATGCCACTCACCATTTTGCTATGGCTAGAGTTGTAGCATCTTTACGTGGTGTCGAGTCAGGCAGTGATTTTGGTGTTGCACCAACAACAGCAACTTATTTGAGGGCTCAATAGAGATGTGTACTCTGTCTTGGTTTTACTATGATGATAATTGCTATGAGGTCTTTTTTAATCGCGATGAACAGCGCTCTCGCTTGCCTGCCATTGAACCTCAAAATTTACTGATAGATGGAGTGCAATGCTTAATGCCCATTGATCCTGTTGGTGGCGGAAGCTGGATTTCAACTAATGAACATGGAGTGACGGTTTGTTTACTCAATTTTTATCAAGGTCAAACGCCGGCGGGCAAATTGACTAGCCGAGGATTTATAATAAAAAACCTTGCCAGTAGTCGCTCAAGTCAAGTAGCGGATAAACGCTTACTAAGAATCGATTTACGTTCATTTGCTCCTTTTACTGTTATCTCTCTAGATACTCATCGCAGTGCTAATGAAATAGTACGTTGGACTTGGGATGGGAAACAACTTAGCCGTACTTATACAAGTTCACCGATTATTTCAGCTGCAATGTATTTTGAAGAAGCACAAGGATACCGCTTAAAGCTTTTTAATCAATTGCTTGCAACAAAGCCACGCCATGACATTGGGCGATTATTCCATCAAACTCATGACGATAATTATCCACACCTCTCACCACTTATGGAAAGAAATGATGCTCGCACGGTAAGTCTTACCTCGGTTACCTCGTCATCTACAAAGCAAGAAATGGATTACCAATCGATAGATAATCAGCGCAGTGTTGATTTTCGTATTTGTTTAAGTTGTCTCAAAAATGATGTTGTTGAACAAGGAGTTCTCAAATGAAAAAATTATTTGTATTTTTCATCATGTTGATCAGTTTTTCATCCTTTGCAGAAGATGAAATTTATACTGGAATTTTCAGTAATAAAGCTGTTAGTGGGTATGACACGGTTGCCTATTTTACTGAGGGCAAACCGGTGAAAGGTAGTAGCAAATGGCAAACAGAATATAAAGGGGCTGACTGGTATTTTTCATCACAGGAGAACCTCAAAAAATTTAAAGCAAATCCAGAAGCTTACGCACCACAATTTGGTGGCTATTGCGCTTGGGCTATAGCGGCCAAAAATGATTTTGCTTCTGGTGATCCCAAGCAATGGGCTATTGTTGATGGCAAGCTTTATCTGAACTATGACGCAGAAATAAAAAGCAGATGGGATGCTGACCGTAAAGGTTTCATCGAGACTGCGGAAAAAAATTGGCCAAAACTCATTCAGAAATAAGGATATCTCTCATGAAGTTTACCCCGATAAAACACATTCCATCTGCATTTATTGCATTTGTTTTTATTCAATCATTGTTTTTTAAATTTACTGGTTCATACGAAACAGAGCATATTTTTGGAACACTCGCTAATTGGTCTGGCTTCCAATGGTTTGGTACGTATGGCGGCTATTTAATTGGAAGTGCAGAGTTAATTGCTTCTATCTTGCTATTCACTCGCTTGCATGGCCTGGGGGCTGCAATGAGCGCAGGTATTATGACTGGTGCTATTTTCTTCCACTTGTTTACTCCGCTAGGCGTAGTAATGCCTGAATTTAATTCAGCAGGAGAAATCATTGGAAATGATGGTGGCTTGCTATTTGGCATGGCATGTATCGTTTGGAGTTGTGGTGTCTTTCTATTTATTCGGGACATAAAAACTCAAGGCACTTTTACAAACAACCTACTTGCAAAAGGAGCTTAATTTGATTGATAGCCCTTTTCGATTACCACGTAAAACTCCATTTGGTATAGGTGAGGCGGTTGTAGAGTGGGCAACTGGCCTCTCCAAATTGGAAGCATTGTATACGCAAGACGTGCTGCCTGAAGACAGCTTTGAATTTATGCATGAAGCTTTAACAAGAATTGGTACAGAATATCAGGTTGATCATGGTTGTATTGAAAATATCCCCAATGAAGGTGCTGTATTAATTGTTGCTAATCATCCGTTTGGTGGAATAGAAGGGATTATTCTCGCATCTTTGATTTCTAAGGTACGTAGAGACGTTAAGGTGCTCGCCAACGAGTTACTTAAACGTATTCCTGAACTGGATGAATTATTCATTGGTGTCGATGTATTTGCTGGAGAGCAAGCTAAGCGAACCAATAGAAGTGCGATTAAGGAGGCGAATCATCACTTAAAACATGGTGGGGTTCTGATTGTGTTTCCAGCAGGGGAAGTGTCTTCATGGCAAGCCTGTGAAAACAAGATCACAGACAAAGCTTGGAGTAAGTCTGTAGCAAAATTTGTTAAACACGCAGAAGCGACAACTGTTCCGATATTCATTAGTGGAATGAATAGTAAGTTTTTTCATCAAATTGGGAGAGTACACCCATTACTCAGGACTGCTTTGCTTGGTCGAGAGCTTCTTAATAAATCTGGTGAGACCATATCAGTATCTGTAGGTAATCCAATACCTTATAGTGAAATAAAAGATTTTGAAGATGATGAAAATATTACTCAGTACTTTAGGCTAAATACATATTTGATGGGGAGTGTGAGTCATAAGCAAGCACGCTCACCTCAAATTAAAGAAGTTGAACAACTAATTGAGCCTGTATCACTAGAATTATTAGAGAGTGAATTACTGGGTTTAGAGCAATATAAGTTATTGGAGCAAGGTGACTTTGAAGTTTATTGTGCACCAACATCCACAATACCAAACATGATGCTTGAAATCGGAAGAGTTCGAGAAGAATCTTTTAGGAGCGTTGGCGAAGGAAGTGGATTTGATTGCGATATTGACCAGTTTGATCAGCGCTATTATCAGTTATTTGTGTGGAATAAAGTGAATCGAGATCTGGTTGGTGCTTATCGTTTAGGATTAGTTGATAAGCTAATGGCCGAGGGAGGAATTCATTCTCTTTACTCCGCGAGTTTATTTAAATACGGTGAAGCGTTTATAGAGAGTTTAGGTCAATCGATTGAATTAGGACGTTCAGTCGTTGCTAAAAAATACCAGCGTAATATGCATTCTTTGCTGCTTTTATGGAAAGGTATTGCCTGCTTTGTGCAACAAAACCCTAAGTATACCCATCTATTTGGGCCTGTAAGTATTAGCAATGATTACAGCCCTGTTGCAAGGCAACTTATCGCTTCAGTGATGTCAGTTCATTACTATGATGATGAAAAAGCGAAATTGGTCGCCCCTACAACACCCTTGCAAAAAAATGGGCAAGAATTTTGGCGACCAAGCATGCTCAGCTCATTATCCAAGTTACCACTTCTGTCGAAAGTGCTGATGCGACTTGATCAAGGAATGGGGTTGCCAGTTTTGCTAAGGCAGTACTTAGGGATGAACGGTAAGTTAGTTTGTTTCAATGTTGACCCAGCTTTTAATTTTGCTTTAGATGGTTTGATTGTCGTTGATTTAACAAGTGTACCTGCTAAAACGTTAGGTAAATATATGGGGAAAGAGCAGGCGAAAATCTACTTGGCTAAGCACCTTCAATCGAAGTAATGATCGGTATTATATGTTTCGGTCAAAGCAAAAAAGGTTAAAGTTTTAAGTGCAAAGTAAACTGCTCACTCGTAGAGAGCAGTAATGAAAAAAAGCTGACAATATTTCCTTTTAGCAATAATGAAAGAAATGTCTTTAAATCAAGGTCTGAGCATATAGCCCTATAATGTTTTGGTGTTTGATACAGACATTACTGTTTCAACAACAAGGAATTCATATGTTCATCGTTAATTATTATCATAAGTTTTTAAACTCAATAAAGTGCATTGAAGGCTTCGCCCCTTTGATGTTACGCATATATCTTGCTCCGGTGTTGATACAAGCGGGATACAATAAGTTTGAACATTTCAATAACACGGTCGCTTGGTTTGGAAACCCTGACTGGGGTTTAGGGTTACCATTACCTGCAGTAATGGCAACACTTGCAATTGCTGCTGAAATGATAGGTGGAGTGCTATTGTTGATTGGTTTGCTTACAAGAGTAATAGCCATTCCATTAATGATAACCATGCTGGTGGCTGCATTTAGTGTCCACTGGGAAAATGGATGGTTAGCCATTGCAGATAGTGGTTCATGGTTGGCTCATGACCAAGTTTTGGCTGCGGCGGAAAAACTTGAAAAAGCCAAAGAGATCTTACAACAGCATGGTAATTATGAGTGGTTAACCTCTTCAGGCAATTTTGTGATACTTAATAACGGAATAGAGTTCGCTATTACTTACTTCATGATGTTATTTGCTCTATTGGTAATGGGGGGTGGGCGCTATACCAGTATTGATTACTTTATCGGTAAAAAATTCTGCCCGAAAGTAAACTAAAGCAATTTTAGTTTACTTCTTGATACCTGCTTTCAACATTTTTGGAGCAGGTATTTTTGTATTTGTAGACTGCAAAATGAGGTATATTAACGTTCAACTAACATTCAGCAGTTTATGGGTATTATTTTGAATGCAAAAGAGCTTTTATTAACTAGGCAATCAACACCTCGCTTAACTTCTCCGGCACCAAGTGAAGAGCAATTGCAATTTATTTTAGATGCAGGTGTTCGGGTTCCAGATCATGCTGGGTTGACTCCTTATGAGTTTATTATTGCTCAGGGTGAAGGTTTAGAACGACTCGCGAGCATATACAAAAGTGCCGCGATTGAAGCAGGGGCTGATGATACGGTGATCGAAAAGGCATCAAAATTACCGTTTCGAGCACCTATGGTTATTACTGTCGTTACAAAATATTCAGAACACCCTAAGGTTCCTGAAGTTGAACAAACCATTACAGCTGGCTGTTGTGTTATGGCAATGCAACAAGCCGCTTTCTCTATTGGGTTAGGTGGAATTTGGCGTACTGGCAGTTACGCTTTCAACGATAAAGTTAAAGCCGAGCTTGGTATTAATTCTAAGGATCAAATAGTAGGTTTTTTATATTTAGGTACTCCTGCTGTAAAAGCTCCGATAAAGCCTAACAAATCAGGCACTGACTTTGTGAGATATTTATAGCTCAATGAACACGCCCTAGTTAATTGATTTAGCTATAAATGCCAACCATACTTGAATGACGTTTATAGATTTAAGGCAGTATTTATGGCGTTTCTGACTACCGAAAGACTTTCCATTCGTCGGGTTGAAGAATCTGATCTAGAATTTATTTTTCGTATTGTTAATACGCCAGGCTATATTCGATTCATTGGTGATAACAAAGTTCGCACATTGGATCATGCTAGGGCTTATATAATGAATGGACCAAAAACCAGTTATCAACAATATGGGTTTGGTCTTTTTCATGTCAGCATAACCTCTACGGGTGAAGCAATTGGACTTTGCGGTTTGACTAAGCGTGAATTCTTGCCTTTCGTTGAAATTGGTTATGCTTATTTTCCCTGTTATTGGGGCAATGGATACGCCAGAGAAGCGGCGCAAGCCATTTATCGCTATGGATACGATAAACTAAAAGTTCATCGGATAATGGCTGTAGTCCGCCCTGATAATCCGGGTTCAAAAGCTGTATTAAGCGGTTTAGGGTTCAAATATATCCGTGATATCATGCTGCCCGATGAAGAAGAGTATATGGATTTAATGGGCTAGTAAACACCCGTTAAATCTGGTTTGAATTTAGTATGGTTTCCACATCTTCTTCAGTTAGCCCCTCCATATAGTCAATGATGTAGTCTACAAATTTACTGGCGGCATGACTTAGAAATGCCCGTGATGGGTAAGCAATACAGTATTTTCCGGAATAAAAATACTTACTGGGTAACACTTGAACTAATTTTCCTTCCTCTACCTCTTTTTGAACATACTCTAACGGCAAATCAATAATACCTTTGTGTTTCAATGCAGCCTGCTTAGCAAATTCAAGATTATTGGTATGGACACACCCCTTCATTTTAATACCACTGATGCCATCTATTTCTGGCAAAATGTCAAATTGACTGGAGTCTAAAAACCTATGAACTATAAATGTATGGTTTTGTAAATCTTCAAGATCTGATGGTTGACCATGTTGTCTTATATATTCAGGTGTTGCAAAGAAGTAGACCTTTGTTTCAAATAATGGGCGAGCAACTAACTCTGCATCTCTCACTTGAAAATCGGCTCTAAATGCAACATCAATCCCGTATTTTACAATATCTAATGATTCCGCTGATGAATATAACTCTACATTTACATCTGGGTTTTGTTCTATGAACTCCAAGATAACTTCATACAAAGGTGTTGAGTTAGGAACAGGAAATAGCTGTATTCTCAATGTTCCTTTTAATGGTGTATCTTCGTGTTTGATTTCGCTGATGGTTGTTTCAAGCTCATTGAGCATAGATAAGGTTTGTTGATAGAAGGTACTACCTGCTGAAGTCAGAGTTAATTCTCTTCCTGCTCGATGAAACAGTTTGACAGAGATTTCATTTTCTAAATTTTTGAGTCTACGACTGATGGTCGATTTAGGTAAATACAAAAAATTAGAAGCTTCATTAACTCCACCGTGTTCTACGATTTTATGAAATAGCGCAATATCTTCAGTTTTCATTTAGCTAAACCATTATATTTGGTACTTATCTATCAGTACGATGTAAGTGTAACGATTATATTTTATGACTTTCAGACTTTGTATCAAAGCGGAAACATTTTCATAATACAATCATCCATATCAGTTGGACTTAGTTTGCTTATTTCCTCAATAACGTAATCTATAAACATATTGGCGGCTTGGCTTAAGTACATTCGAGAAGGATAAACAATATAATAAGAGCCTTTATCTACAGTTGTATCAGGTAACAATTTCACTAACTCATGTCTTTCAAGAGCGCCTTTAGCATGATCCTCAGGTAAACACACAATTCCTCGACCTTGAATCGCAGCTTGCCTTGCAAAAATAATGTTGTTGGTGTGGATTTGTCCTGACACTTTCATGCCTATTATGTCGTCAATTTGGGGGATTTCATTGAGAATATGCGAATCTAAAAATCGATAGATGATAAATTCGTGACTAGCAAAATCAGCCGCTTTTTGAGGTTCTCCGTGCTTTGCTAAATAATCCGGGCTTGCATAAAAGAAGAGGTTAGATTCTAAAATAGGCTTGGCGACTAAATCGATACCTTCGACCTGAGCTTCAATTCTAAAAGACACATCGATACCATGTTTGATCATATCGATAGCTTCTGGAATGGTATATAGCTCTAACTCTAAGTCGGGGTGCTTTTCCATAAATTTCAATATGATATTAAACAGCGGGATCATATCTGGTAGAGGCAAAATCTGAACCTTCAGGCTACCTGTAAGATTCGAGTCTTTGTGAGCAATATCACTAACCGCAAGTTCTAACTCTTTTATGGTGTCGAGCGTTGCTTGATAAAATTTACTACCTGCGGTGGTTAAAGTTAGTTCTCTGCCGGAGCGGTGAAATAATTTTGTAGAAAGCTCATCTTCTAAACTTTTTAAGCGCCGACTGATGGTTGATTTTGGTGTGTTAAGCAGGCTTGCTGTGTCACTTATACCGCCAGACTCCACGATACGGTGAAAAAGTGAGATATCTTCTGTTTTCATTTTATTTGCAGGTTGTACTTCGTTGCGCTTATTGCAACAGATGTTCCCATTAAACTCCATTTTGTGCAACAGCACTCTTGCGTATACTTTAGGGCTATTACTTTAAACTCTGGAAAATTAACTATGAAATCAGCGCTCAATGCGGTACTTATTCTTACTGCTACAGCGTGGCTTACTGCTTGTGGAAATGAAGAGCAAACAGTCACAGAACAACATGTTGTCCAACCGGTCAAGCTCTATACCATTCCAAGTTCGAAGCAATTAACTCAAAGGAATTTTCCAGCTAAGGTTACTGCAAATTTAGAAGCTGATTTATCTTTTCGTATTGCAGGGGTTCTTGAACAAAGGCCACCGTTTCAGGGGGTAAAGGTCAAAAAAGGGCAGTTATTAGCGAAGCTTGAGCAGAAAGATGCTAAGAACACCTTAAAAAATCGCGAAGCTGATTATGAATTGGCTTCAGTAGATTTTAAGCGTAAACAAAAACTACTAACCAAGAAACTGATATCGAAAGCTGAGTTTGACGTTGCTCAAGCAAAGTTAAAATCAGCCAAAGCCGCACTGGCTTCATCGAAAGACCAGCTCAGCTACACAAATTTATACGCACCTTTTGATGGCATCGTTGCTAAGGTCAACATCCATAACTACCAAGTGGTTGGTGCGAATCAAGCCATTTTGACTTTACAAAAAAATGATACTGTGGATTTAGCGGTTCAAATTCCTGAGCTGATTGTTGCAAACTACATCAGCAATGAGCGATATAAGGCAATTAAAGCAACCGTTAACTTTTCTGGTCAGTCTTTCCCTGTTTCGCTAAAAGAGTTTGCCACGCAAGTGACACCAGGTACTCAAAGCTATGAAGTGGTTTATAGCATGTCACAACCCAAAGATATAACGCTTTTACCGGGGATGACTGCCGAAATTACGTTTGCACTACCATCAGATCAAGCCAACAAAATACACCCTATTGTCCCACTTACTTCCATCGTTAACACTGACGAGTCGGGTAATAGTGCTGTCTGGGTGTTTACTGATGGAAAAGTCGCTCTTAGAAAAGTTGTTCTTGGAAATATCAAGAAAAATGGAATTGAAGTCATCAGCGGCGTGTCTGCTAACGAACAAATCGTTACAGCAGGAGTTAACGAATTGACTGAAGGACAAAATGTTAAGCCACTAAAATGGGAAAGAGGGGTTTAACAGATGAATATCGCTGAATATTCGATTAATAACAAAGTCATCTCATGGATGTTTGCATTAATTTTGCTCATCGGTGGTGTGATTTCATTTACAGGGCTTGGACAGCTTGAGTTTCCTGAGTTCACCATTAAACAAGCATTAGTTAATACGGCTTACCCAGGGGCTTCACCTCAACAAGTTGAAGAAGAAGTCACGCTTCCTATTGAAGACGCACTTCAGCAAATGGATGCCGTGAAGAAAGTAAAATCCATTAACAGTGCTGGTTTGTCACAAATTGAGATTGAAGTTTATGACTCTTATGACAAAAACAAACTTCCGCAAGTTTGGGATGAAGTGAGACGTAAAGTACATGACGTAAAAGGTCAACTCCCTAAAGGGGCTTATGAGCCTCAGGTGATTGACTATTTTGGTGATGTATTTGGTTTGCTTTACAACCTCACGGGTGATGGCTACACCGCACGAGAAATGCGAAATTATGCTGACTTTTTGCGTCGTGAGCTAGTGCTGGTAAAAGGCGTGAAAAAAGTCTCTGTGGTAGGGAATACGCCACAGCAAATAGTGATTGAGATATCACAGCAAAAATTGAAAAGTTTGGGTATAAACCAAAACTTACTTTATAACGCCATCGCTAAGCAAAATGTTGTTTCTAATGCGGGAAGTGTCCTTATGGGCTCTCAGCGTATTAGGATTCATCCAACTGGTGAGTTTAAAGATATTTCAGATCTAGAGAACTTATTGGTTAGTCCGCCTAATAGTCAGAAATTGGTTTACCTAAAAGACATTGCCAAGGTTTATAAGGATTACTCAGAAACACCTCGAGTGCTTTATCACAACCAAGGTGATAAAGCACTGTCAGTTGGTATTGCCTTTGCTTCAGGTGTTAACGTTGTTGATGTGGGAAAAGCGGTTCAGGAAAGAATTGCTGAGCTTAAAGACCATCAACCTGTCGGCATGAAACTGCATAAAATCTATGATCAATCGACTGTAGTTGAAAAGACGGTAACAGGTTTTGTGATTAACCTTGCCGAGTCGGTGGCAATTGTAATTGCCGTTTTGCTTATCTTCATGGGAGTGAGATCAGGCATTCTTATGGGCTTGATTTTGTTGCTGACTATTTTAGGTACTTTCATTGTGATGAAAGTGATGGATATTCAACTGCAAATCATCTCTCTCGGAGCCTTGATTATTGCGCTTGGTATGCTGGTGGACAACGCCATTGTTATTACCGAAGGGATCATTATTGGGCTTAAACGAGGGCAAACGCGCTTACAAGCTGCCAAGGGAATCGTTTCTCAAACACAATGGCCGTTATTGGGGGCGACAATCATTGCAATTATTGCTTTTGCGCCAATTGGTTTAGCTGAAAATGCGGCGGGAGAGTTCTGTCGTTCATTGTTCTATGTGTTGTGTATCTCGCTATTTATTAGTTGGATCACCGCAATGACGCTAACGCCTTTCTTCTGTAATCTTGCATTTAAAGATGGAGTGAAAGTAGAGGGGGAAGACCAAGACCCTTATAAAGGCATTGTATTCACTATTTATCGTTTTGTTTTAGGTAAGGCGATACATCATAGAACTGTAACCATTATATTGGTTGTAGCGGCCTTGTTTGGCGCGGTATCTGGCTTTGGTTATATCAAAAACGTGTTTTTCCCTGCTTCAAACACACCAATATTCTTTGTTGATGTTTGGTTACCAGAGGGAACAGATATTAAAGCCAATGAGGCTTTCATTTCTAAATTAGAAAAAGATCTTCTCGCCAAAGAAGCCAAGCACGATGACGGTTTAGTTAATTTAACTTCTGTTATCGGCCAAGGTGCGCAACGTTTCGTGCTTCCCTATGCGCCTGAAAAGGGATACGCCTCATACACGCAGTTAATTCTTGAGATGAAAGATTTACCTCAGCTTTATGCGTTTATGCCAAAACTGGAGCACTATTTAAGATCCAACTACCCTGAAGCTCAATTTAGGTTAAAAAATCTTGAGAACGGTCCGTCGCCAGCAGCAAAAATTGAAGCTAAGTTTTATGGTGATAACCCTGAAGTTCTTCGCTCACTAGCAGCCAAAGCTGAAGAAGTGCTTCGTAAAGAGCCGACAGCTGATAATGTAAGACATAATTGGCGTAATCAGGTTCGTATCATTCGTCCTCAAATTGCAGATGCTCAATCGCATGAACTGGGGATAACCAAAGAAGATATTGATAATGCTTTACTGACTCATTTTAGTGGTCGAGTGATTGGCAGCTTTAGAGATACTAGCCATATCTATCCAGTTATTGCTCGTGGTTCGGATGAAGACAGACGTGACGTTGATAGCGTTTCTAAAATTCAAATTTGGAGTCAAAAGACCAACAGTTATGTGCCATTGACTCAAGTTGTCACCGAGTTTAAATCTGTATGGGAAAACCCGCTGATTGTTCGTCAAGATCGAAAACGCATGATATCGGTAATGGCCGATCCAAAAATTGGTTCAGGTGAAACCGCTGATTCTGTTTTCCGTAAAATCCGCAGCCAAGTTGAGGCTATCCCTTTACCTCATGGCTACAAGCTAGAGTGGGGAGGTGAATACGAAACAGCAGGAGATGCTCAGGCAGCGGTATTTAGCTCAATTCCAATGGGTTATTTAATGATGTTTTTAATAACAGTATTGCTGTTTAACTCAGTTAGACAACCATTGGTGATTTGGTTAACCGTTCCACTGTCATTAATTGGTATTGTAGCCGGTCTACTATTATTCGATGCCCCATTTAGTTTCATGGCCTTACTTGGGTTATTAAGTTTGACGGGGATGGTGATCAAAAATGGCATTGTACTTGTCGATCAAATTAACATCGAATTGGCGAGTGGCAAGAATGCTTACTATGCTGTAATGGACTCTGCAGTAAGCCGTGTACGACCAGTTCTTATGGCTGCACTTACGACCATGCTAGGAATGTTGCCATTACTGAATGATGCATTCTTCGGTTCAATGGCGATTACCATCATATTTGGCTTAGGGTTTGCGTCAGTTTTGACGCTGATTATCTTGCCTGTCTTATATACGATATTTTTCAGGATCAAAATTCCTGAATAACAAGGAGAGATTTGATGGACTGTTCGATTGCTCAAGCGACACTAACGGAACTAGATAATGTAGCTAAGCTTTTTGACGAGTATCGACAGTTCTATCATCAATCCAGTGATATCAATTCAGCAAAAGAGTTTATTAAGAAAAGGATCGCTGACGACAGTTCGGTGATCCTTTATGCTTCTGATAGCAACGGAATAGAGCTTGGATTTGCACAACTTTATCCTAGCTTTTCATCTGTTGGAATGAAGCCTATTTATATACTTAATGACCTTTATGTCAGTCAACATGCACGTTGCGTAGGAGTCGGTGGGGAACTTATAGAGCACTGCATGAAATTTGCTGTGAAGCAGGGCGTCAACAAATTAACCTTAGCGACACATCAAGAAAATATGCTTGCTCAGAAATTGTATCGCAAGTATGGCTTTGTTCAGGAACAAGAGTTTTTATCCTTTCACCTTGTGATATGATGCGTTTTTATAAAACACCCAAGTATCTGAGCATAAGTTTTTTAATAGTTTTGATGTTCAGATCAAGCTCTATATAAGGCGGTCTTGAGAAATCATATTGGTAATATGACAAGCAAGATCAACGTAATAGAGTGCTTGAGAAGGGCGTCAAAAAATCAAAATAACTTATGTTCGGGTACTTACATATGCGCATCTTAAAATCCCTTTTTTTAATCGGTTTATTGCTTCCTACAATTGGTTTTGCCAAATCTCCACAATCCCAACTGGTAAATGAATTAGTACAATGTGCCGCCTATTATCAAATTAGCAGTAACATTTTAAGTGATATGAATGCACCGAGAATGAAAGGTGTAGCTGAAAAACTAAAAACGCAATACAAAGCTTCAATGGATCTTGCGAATAAATATGATGAGCATGCTATTGATAAGTTTGATGTAGCAAAAGCAACGTTACTAAGTGTTTTGCCTAATAAGCAGAATTTAAGCGAATTAATGGCTGCATACAAAGATAAGTGTCCAATGATTATTTCAGATCCTGAAAAACGTTTAAGTTACTGGCAAATGGCTGATATGTGATCCTGACTGCATCAAAGCTTCAATATCTTCAACTGTCCTTGGAATGGAAGATGATAGGTTTTCATGACCAGATTCCGTAACTAAAATATCATCTTCAATTCTTACCGCTATACCGCGATACTGCTCAGGAATGTCGGGAACGTCTGAAGGAATATAAATGCCCGGTTCAATGGTAAATACCATATTGGGCTTCAGTGTTATCCAATTGCCTTCATCATCATGATATGGACCAACATCATGTACGTCCATGCCAAGCCAATGACCTGTTTTATGTACCGTAAAACGCTTATAGGCTTCTGTCTTCATTACATCATTGAATTCACCTTTTAATATTCCTAATTCAATGAGACCTTTTGCTAATATAGTCATGCAAGTTTCGTAAAGTTCATTCCAAGCTAAACCTGGAGTAACTTTTGCAATAGCAGTATCTAATGCCAATAAAACTAAGTTATAGATTTGACTTTGCGCCTGAGAAAAGGTGCCTGATATAGGATAGCTGCGAGTAATATCTGAGGCATACATTTGATATTCAGCACCTGCATCAATAAGTAGAATGCGATTTTCATCGAGTATCGAGTTATTGTCTTCATAATGAAGGCACATAGCGTTGTCAGCACTGGCGACAATACTCGGATAAGCCACTTCAGTACAACCGTGGTTAGCAATAGACTGCATAAAAGTGGCAGCAAGCTGGGACTCGTTCTTTGCATGAGGGCAATGCTGCATAACAGCACAATGAGCATCTACTGAGGCTGCAACAGCTTTGCGTATAGATTCTATTTCGGCAGTACTTTTTATTAGTCGATGTTGGTGAAGAATTTTTGCTAGTGGCTGTACACTTCGGAATTGTTTGATTTGATCAAATTTAGCCGTATGACGTTGCTGATTTAGTAAAGGGATGACCTTGTTCGAAAAAAGGTTGCTTTCATCAGAAAGGAAAACATGCTCAATCTGATCAAGAGCTAGTGATAATTGGTTTTCAAACTCGTTAGTACAAAATGCTTGATCTGCACGGTATGTATGAATAGCACCATCAATTCCTGCACGAGAACCAAAGCTTGTTTCTAACTCTATATCTTTTGGCTGACAAAAAAGAGAATAAACACTCCCTCCAATACCTTTCTTTAGCAGAGCAAAAGCATTAGGTTCATTGAACCCTGTGAGATAGAAAAAATCATTGTCTTGTCTGAAATGGTACTTAATATTTTTACTTCTGACTTTTTGCTGATAA